>NZ_BCBQ01000003.1:0-146924 GCF_001320885.1 Pseudomonas sp. NBRC 111140 | reverse complement strand
GTGCGCCGAAGTGGAATTTCTACAAGTATGTTGTCGATCGTAAGGGGAAGGTGATTGGTAACTTCTCCAGCCTGACCAAACCGGATGATCCTGCGTTCCGTGCAGCCATCGAAAAGGCCATCGCTTCACAGCCGTAGCTGAAGTGCGTGGTGGTTGGGTACATGACAACCTCCAAGATAGCGATGTAGGTATCGCTTCTTGGCGTCTGTTGTCACGGGGCAGGCCCACCAAAAAACGCTGCGCTCCCCTCATCCGGCCCAGCGCTTGACGGGCATCCATGCCCGTCACCTCCCTCCGCAAGGCCTGCGTTCGGCCTCCTGAAGTCGCGAAGATCAAGAGCCGGGCCGTGGTTGGGTGGGTTACTGTGCGTGCACCGTTATCGCCACCAATCGCACCACCACCGGCCTGACCACCAACACACACAAAAACGCCACTGGCATCGCCAACTGATAAGCCTTGAGCACATTGCCCAGATACTCCGGTGTCACCCCGGCATTAGCCGCGGTGATCACGAAGCACATCAACAGTGCCATGATCGATGACATGTAGAACGCGAAAACATAGGGCGTGGCGACCGGGTGCAATTTGCGTCGGCTGCGCGACTGGGACAGGTTGCTCATGCGAACTCCTGAAAGTTGAATGGAGGCGCAGGTTAGCAATGCTCCGGCACGTAACTGTAGACCCGCGCTATTGAGTTCTTTATAAAGAAATTCCTACGAATCAAAGAGCGTTTCATGGACCTGCTCAACGCCATCCGCTGTTTCATCAAGGTGGTCGAGGCTGGCAGCATCGCCGCTGGTGCGCGTAATCTCGGCCTTAGCCCGGCAGCCGTCAGCCAGAACCTGGCGCGACTCGAAGGCCACCTGCGGGTACGCCTGCTGAGCCGCACCACACGCAGCATGGCCTTGACGCCTGCAGGCACCCAGTATTACGAGCGCGTGAAGCACATCGACCGTGACCTGGCCTTGGCCGAACAGGCGGTTACAACCCCAGACAGCGAGCCCCAGGGGCGGCTGTGCATCGCCTCGACGTCCGCCTTTGGCCGACACGTGCTGGCGCCGCTGATACCCGCATTCAGTGCCCGATATCCCCTACTTTCGATAGAGTTGATAACGACTGATCGCCGGGTAAACCATGCCCGTGAAGACATCGACGTAAGCCTGCGCATTGCCCCGCAACTGGAAGACCAACTGCTGGCCCGGCACATTGCCCGCATCCCGTTCATTTGCTGTGCCTCACCCGGATACCTGCACAGCGCAGGTGTACCCGCTACGCCCGAGTCATTGCTCACTCACCGGTGTCTGGTGTTTCGCTACCCGGTGGATGGGCGGTTTCTGCGCTGGGGCTTCGTGCGCGACGGGCTGCGTTTTGACGCGGAGTTCGGCAGCGTATTGATCAGTGACGATATCGATGCCCTGACCCAAATGGCACTGCATGATGGTGGCATCGCCCGCCTGGCCGAGTTCATTGTCCGGCCTCATCTTGCCTCCGGTGCGCTCGTACCGCTTTTCGAATTCAGCGACAGCGGCCAGGCCTATGCCCAGACCGAGCCGATGGATATCTACCTGTGCCTGGCCGACCGCTTTGCCATGACCACCAAAGTGCGGGTGTTCATGGACTACCTGCGCGACTGTCTGGGGGCTCGCTGGCAGGTGCAGGCATGAAAAAACCGCCACGAGGGCGGTTTTTCATGTGACGCGTACGAATCAGAAGCGGTAGGTGAGGGATGCACCGATACCGTGAGCGCTGTTCTCGTACTTGGCCTGGTAGCTGCCCTTGGTCGCGCTGACCTGGTTGACCTTGGTGTCCTCCTCCCACAGGTAGGAGTAGGCAACGTCGATGGTCATGTCGTCGCTCGGGCTCCAGCCAGCACCCACGCTGAACACTTTACGGTCGCCAGTCGGGATGCGTGGCGAGCGGTCGTGGTTGTTGGTTGGCGATTGGTCGACGGTGAAGCCGGTGCGCAGCACCCACTCCTTGTTGACCTTGTACGATGCACCAATAGCGTGAGCCCAGGTGTCATGCCAGTTCTGTTCTTCGGTAATGGTCTGGAATGCCGAGCCTGCCAGCGGTGCGGGGACATCGTTCTGCACGGTGATGTCTTTCAGGCGGCTCCAGCGCGTCCAGGTGCTACCTGCGTACAGGGTCCACTGGTCGTCCAGCTCATGGGTAACCGAGAGGTCGACGGACTCAGGCGTTTTGATCTTCAAGCTGGCGTCGAACTTGTTGCCGTTGAATGGCCCGATCAGCGGGGTGCTGACGCGGGTCTTGCCCTCGAGCTTGTAGTCCACCATCGAGTGATAGGTCAGGCCGACGCGGGTACGGTCGGTGGCCTGTACCAGAACGCCGATGTTGTAGCCAACGGCGGTATCGTCACCCTTGATCTTTACTTCGCCGTCGTTGCGGCCTGGGGTGAACGGGTTGATCAGGCTCGAGCCCAGCTCACCCTTGATGCGGTTGATGGTAGGACCGAAACCGATAGATACCTTGTCGTTGAAGGCGTAGCTGACGGTCGGCTGGAAGGTGACTACCTCGACGTGGCTCTTCTTGCCCCAGTAACGTGCGGCATCATCGCTGCCGTAGTCGGTTACCAGGCCGAAGGGTACATAGACACCGAAGCCGACGCTCCAGTGGTCATCGATTGGCTTGACGTAGTAACCCATGGGTACGCCAACGAAAGGCACCATGTCACCATCGGTTTCCCCCCCGAGGTTGCTGCCCGGGCCCGAGATATCGGACTTGGCGATGACGGCAGCGCCGCCCACGGTGAATTGTTCGCGTTTGAGGCGGGACATGCCTGCAGGGTTGCCAAACACGGTGCTGGCATCATCGGCAGAAGAAGAACGTCCCGCGAAACCTGTCCCCATGCTGCTGATGCTCTGTTCGTTGAGCGCAAAGCCGCTGGCGAGCAGTTGGCTGGATGCAAGAGCAACGGCAACGCCGAGGGAGGTTTTGAGCATTACTTTTTTCATTATTAGAAAACTCCTTGGGATCTCCGGGGCGAAAAGCTACCAACAAATCACGCGCCGCGCTATAGGCTCAATCGCAGGAGTTAGAGCGGTTTTGTAGGACAATCCGACCAAAATTCCCTTTTTTCCGGTTCAGTTGTAGGACGTGTCTCAAGATGCCTGTGGCAATTTCTGATCTATGCAGGCATGCCAGGCATGGGTGAAGTCGCGCAGGCGGCCTTGTGGGTTGAAAATTTGGCGCCAGATCCGCGCCAGTGCAAGCAAGTCGTCAGCGGCAGGGAGTGGGGTGGCCTGCTCTTCGATGAGCATCCAGGCAATCGCAGTGGAATAGCGCAGGTTGACGGTGAGCTCCAAGTGCGGGCCACCCAGGAAGGCGTGTTGGCTGGCCAGGCCGCGGATCAGGCTGGCGAGGTCGGGGTCACGGGCTAGATAATCGTCCCAGAGCGCCTGGTGACGATGTTCGCCAATACGGTAGAGGCCGTGGCCGCGCCGGTCATGCAAGGCTGAGCCGAGTGCCGACTGGCTGGCGGCGATGCCCAGCAACAAGGCTTCGGCGCTGGCGCAGTGACGGTTCAGGTAGACCAGGGTGGGTCGGATCACATACAGACACAATTCATTCGCCGCGATACCCATGATGCCCTCGAGCAGGTAAGGGCCGGACGGGCGCTGGAGCTTGGCAGCTGGTGAATGATCAGGCCCGCCGGAAGCGGCAAGCACCGCTCGAGTTGAAGTGTAGTGTGATAATCGTGGTGTAAAGAGCTGTTTTTAAATCGATTGCTGCCTGACGTTTCTCGCTATATGCCCTAAGGCAATTACGCCAAGAACGTTCAGGCAGGCTTGCGACTCGATGATTCAGCGCTTGAATGACGCGGTATTCGCCGCTCACGCGGTGAGCGACTGGCGAGTCCGGGCGATCACCGCCTGCAGCGGTTCATTGCGGCTGTACTGTTCGGGGTACAGGCGCTCGGTGTGGCAGGCGACGCCGTGTTCGTCTACCAGGGTAAAGCTGAAGCTGCCCTTGCGTGGGGCAACGATAAGGCACTTCAACGGCGAGAAGGCCTGGGAGAGGGTGCCAATGGCAGCCTGAATTTGATGATGAGTTTGCATATTGTTGGAGGTTCCTGCTTTAAACACGGGGGATATGATCCGTGCATGATAGAAACGTTCCAGTGACGCCTTTATTAAGGGACGAACGAACCTGACTGGAACAGGGCAGCCAGAGGGGGCGCAATCAAATGTGGGCGCTTGGGCTGACTGGTAGGTACTTCGGAAGGCAGGCAGCACGCCGGGGCCAAGGTTCTAGGCCGTCGGGGTGGGATCCTGATCAATCTGTCATGTGATTCGTGCTTGAGCAGCGCAAGGCTGGCGACAGAATCATTGAATGGGCCGGTCCTGGTTTCAGCAGGGTCGCTCTTGGGCGGAGCGGTTCTGCAAGGACGCTTGTGGCCAGAATTGACTTTCAGCTTGGTACTAACGAGGCGCACCTTACCGCAAGTGCACAGGTATAGCAAGCACTACGTTTGTTCAGGTGAGCCGCGCAGTATGGCGCGAATTCTCGCTGCTGTGAAGAGGGGGCAAATGGCCCGTATGCGGGCCGATGTGCCCTTTTCGTGCACTCAATTGGAGGGTTATGGTGCACTTGTTCACATTCGGGGCATCCTCTGTAACAGCCTGGCAACAGGCTTCGAGAACCTCGCCAATGACTTGACTGCATGGTTAAGTCAATGAAAAAAAACACTATTTTTAGCTGGTGAAAAAATCGTCAGTTTGAGCAAAGCCCCCAATTTACGGGGGTTTGCGGGGAATAGGAGAGGGTTGTCCACCGAGTTATCCACAGGAACTGTGGATTGTCCCGGGCGCTTGCTCTAGCACGGGCGTGCCAGCAATAGAAGGAACTGTCCGACAATCGACATGCCCCGACAGACCGGGTGGTCACCCTCCTGAAAACGTCAAGAAAAGATCATTGAAATTTTTTTTCAATCCTCCAGAAATCGACAGGTCAGGGTGAAAAAAAAAGAGTAGAGTGGCGCGCCTTTCGAGTTGCCAAACCTGTTGCTCATGAAGTTCCGCGGTAAACACCTCGCCAGCCCCGCTGCATCGACACCTGCGCCTCCCGCCAAACGCTTTTCCCTGAAAGTGGCCTTGTGGCTGCTCGACAGCCCGCGCCTGGGCGACAAGCCCCAGGTCAAGCATCTGGCCGGGCGCCTGTTGAAGCAGCCAGCGCGCCAGGGCGTGGTGGTGGCGCAAAGCCGCTTGGGGCAGATGCTGTGCCGCGATTGTGGCAACGCCCGCGACCGGCGCATTGGCCATGAGCTGCTGCGCCAGGCCGCCCGTGCAGGGGATCGGCGGGCGCAATTGGAGTACGCGCGGCAGTGCCAGCATAACGAGCCTGAGCAGGCGCGCTATTGGCTGGAGCTTGCGGCAGGGCAGGGGTCGCAGGAAGCGCGGCGGCTGTTGCGGCAGTGGTTTCCTGGCTGAGGTGTGCTGACCCCGAACAGGCCCGCACAGGCAACACAGTGCTCAGGCTGATAAGCTGCGCATCAATCGTCCAGGATCTTTCGGGGTAAGCATGACAGTGGATCTGGCCAGCATTCTGCTGGGCTTGGTGGCAGGCGCTTTACCCTGCCTGGGGTGGGTCATGCAGGTGCAGCGCCGCCAGGGCGCGCGGCAAGGTGAGCAGGCTTTGCTCGAAGAGCGTCTGAACGCCGCCCAACTGGCTCAGGCCGGCTTGCAGGCGCAATTGGACGCCAGCCGCGACGAAGTCAGCGACCTCAGCGAAGCGAACACCGTCAAGCAGACCCAGCTGGCCGCCCAGGGCCGCGAGCTTGAGCTGCTGCAGATAGACCGCGACAACGCCCGTGACGCAGCTCACGCCTGGCACCTTGAACGTGCCAACCGTGAAGCCGAACTGCGCCGGCTGGAAGCGCAAACCGCCCGCCTTGAGGCCGAACTGCGTGAGCAGCAGGAAAGCCACCAGCAGCGTCTGGAAGACCTGCAGGAGGCCCGTGACACGCTGCGCGCCCAGTTCGCCGACATGGCCACCAAAATTTTCGACGAGCGCGAGCAGCGCTTCGCCCAGACCAGCCAGCAGCACCTCGGCCAGTTGCTCGACCCGCTCAAGGAGCGTATCCAGTCCTTCGAAAAACGCGTGGAGGAAAGCTACCAGCAAGAAGCCCGCGAGCGCTTCTCGCTGGGCAAGGAGCTGGAGCGACTGCAACAGCTCAACCTGCGCCTCTCCGACGAAGCCACCAACCTCACGCAAGCCCTGAAGGGCCAGAAAACCCAGGGTAACTGGGGCGAGCTGATCCTCGAGCGGGTGCTGGAGCATGCCGGCCTGGAAAAAGGCCGTGAATACCAGACCCAGGTCAGCCTCAAGAGCGCCGATGGCGAGCGCTTCCAGCCCGATGTGCTGATCATGCTGCCTGGCGACAAGCAGGTGGTGGTGGACGCCAAGGTCAGCCTTACCGCGTACCAGCAGTTCGTTGCCGGCAATGATGAGGCCGCGCTCAAACAGCACGTGCAGTCGCTGCGCAGCCACGTCAAAGGGTTGTCGAGCAAGGACTACAACCGCCTCGAAGGCCTGCACAGCCTGGATTTCGTGCTGCTGTTCGTACCCATCGAGGCGGCCTTCTCGGCAGCCCTGCAGGCCGAGCCGAACTTGTTCCAGGAAGCCTTCGACCGGCAGATCGTGATCGTCAGCCCCACCACGTTGCTTGCCACCCTGCGCGTGATCGACAGCCTGTGGAAGCAGGAGCGCCAGGGCCAGAACGCCCGTGAGATCGCCGAGCGCGCCGGCTGGCTGTACGACAAGTTCGTGCTGTTCATCCAGGACCTGGACGAATTGGGCAACCGCCTGCAGCAGGTGGACAAGGCCTATGCCGCCGCTCGCAATAAACTGTGCGAAGGGCGTGGCAACCTGGTCAGCCGCAGCGAACAGCTGAAGTTGCTGGGCGCCCGGGCCAGCAAGAGCCTGCCGGCAGACCTGCTGGAGCGGGCGCTGTCCGACGAGGCACTGCCTGACGAGGCGGTTACTGAACCAGGCTCAGATGGCGATTGAGCATGGCGCGCAGGGCTGCTGGCTTCACCGGCTTGGCCAGGTAATCCAGGCCCGATGCATGCACCAGGGCGATGGTTTCCTTGCTGCCGTCGGCACTGATCACCACACCGGGCACCGGTTCACCCAGGCGCGCCCGTAGCCAGCCCATCAGCCCGGTGCCGGTTTCACCGTCATCCAGGTGGTAGTCCACCAGCGCCAGGTGTGGGCGCATGCCTTTGGCCAGCAGGGCTTCGCATTCAGCCTGGTTACGCGCGGTCCATACCTGGCAACCCCACCGGCTGAGCAGGCTGTTCATGCCAATCAGGATGCTGTCTTCGTTGTCCACGCACAGCACTTGCAGCCCGGCCAGTGGCTGGCCGCCTTGTTGCTCCACCGGGGCACTTGGCACCGGGGCGGCCTGGCGGGCAATCGGCACGCTGACGCGGAACACCGTGCCCTTGCCCGGCCATGAGCGCACTTCCAGCGGGTGCCCCAGCACCCGGCACAGGCCGTCGGCGATCGCCAGGCCCAGGCCCAGGCCTTTCTCGGCGCGGGTCTGGTGGCTGTCCAGGCGCTTGAACTCCTGGAAGATCACCTGCAGCTTGTCGTCGGCAATACCCGGGCCACGGTCCCATACTTCCAGCCACAGGCGCTCGCCCTGTCGGCGCGCGCCTAGCAGGATCGGGCTCTTGCCGTAGCGCAGGGCATTGGTGAGGAAGTTCTGCAGCACTCGGCGCAGCAGTTTCATGTCGCTGTCCACCCGCAGGCGGCTGCCGCGCAGGCGGAACTCCAGGCCCTTCTCGGCCGCCAGCAACTTGAATTCGGCGCCCAGGGTGTCGAACAGTTCGTTGAGGGCGAATGGTTTGGCATCCGGGGTGATCTTGCCGTTCTCCAGGCGCGAGATGTCCAGCAGGTCGCTGATCAGCTCTTCGGCCGAGCGCAGCGAGCTGTCCATGTGTTGCACCAGTTGCTGGGCTTCCTCGTTCATGCCCTCGGCCTGCTGCGACAAGGCAGCGGAGAACAGCCTGGCGGCGTTCAGTGGCTGCATCAGGTCATGGCTGACCGCCGCCAGGAAGCGGGTCTTGGACTTGCTTACCGCTTCGGCCTGGCTTTTGGCTTCGGACAGTGCCTGGTTCAGTTGTGACAGCTCGTGGGTGCGCTCAGCTACTCGTTGCTCAAGGCCTTCGTTGGAATCGCGCAGGGCTTGTTCAGCTTCGCGGAACGGGGTGATGTCGGTGAAACTCATGACAAAGCCGCCGCCCGGCATCGGGTTGCCGATCAGTTCGATCACGCGGCCATTGGGGAACAACCGCTCGGAGGAGTGCGCGCGGCCCTGGCGCATCCAGTGCAGACGACGCGCCACATGCACCTGGGCCTCGCCCGGGCCGCACAGGCCGCGTTCGGCGTTGTAGCGGATGATATCGGCAATTGGCCGACCGACGCTGATCAGCCCGTCGGGGTAGTTGAACAGCTCCAGATAGCGACGGTTCCAGGCCACCAGATGCAGGTTCTGGTCGACCACGCTGATGCCCTGGTTGATGTTTTCGATGGCGCCTTGCAGCAGGGCGCGGTTGAACTGCAGCACCTCGCTGGCTTCGTCGGCGATGCGCACCACGTCTTCCAGTTGCATGTCGCGGCCTTCGATGGCGGCCTTGACCACGGCGCGGGTCGACGAGGTGCCGAGCACCCCGGCCAGCAACCGTTCCGTGTGCTCGATCCAGTCACCGTCGGCGTTCTGGTTGGGGTTGAAACCCTTGCCCTGGCGGTAGGCGAAACGGATGAAGCTCTGCCGCGCGCGCTCCTCGCCGACAAAGCGCGAGGCCAGGGTCAGCAAGTCGTCGATCTGCACCGCCAGCAGCGGCTTGCTGCTGGGCCGGGCGCTGGTTTGCTGGCCGATGAAGCGGCCGGCCTGCCAGTGCTCGGAAACCCGCGTGCGCGACAGCACCGAAACCCAGGCGAACAGGGTGAAGTTGCCCGCCAGTGACAGCACCACGCCCTGGGTCAGCGGGCTGATCGGCAGGTTCAGCGGGTTGCCGTGCAGCCACGCCAACCCTGGGAACAGCTGCAGCGACCAGCCCAGGCTGTGCGCGGCAATTGGCAGTACCAAGGTGTAGAACCACAGGAAAATGCCGGCGGCCAGGCCGGCGAACACACCGCGGCGGTTGGCCTGCTTCCAGTACAGTGCACCGAGCATGGCGGGGGTGAGCTGGGTCACGGCGGCAAAGGCGATCTGGCCGATGGTCGCCAGGCTGGCGGTAGAGCCCAGCAGGCGATAGCTGACATAGGCCAGCAGCAGGATCACGACGATGGTCACCCGGCGTACCGAAAGCATCCAGTGACGGAACGCTTCGAACGGCCGCTCGGCGTTGTTGCGCCGCAGCAGCCAGGGCAGCAGCATGTCGTTGGACACCATGGTCGACAACGCCACGGCCTCGACGATGACCATGCCGGTGGCCGCCGAGGCGCCGCCGATGAACGCCAGCAGGGCCAGGCTTGGGTGTGCCTCGGCCAGTGGCAGGCTGATGACGAACGAGTCGGAGATCACCGTGCCTGGCAGCAGCATCTGCCCGGCCAGGGCAATCGGCACCACGAACAGTGCGGCCAGTGCCAGGTACATCGGGAACACCCAGCGCGCCAGGCGCATGTCCTGGGGTTCGATATTCTCCACCACGGTCACGTGGAACTGCCGTGGCAGGCAGATGATCGCCATCATCGCCACGGCGGTTTGCACCACCATCGACGGCCAGTTGATGGTCTCTTGCCAATAGTCCTGCAGGTGGATCGACTGGCGAGCCTGGCTGAACAGGTCGTCGAAACCGTCATACAGGTTGAAGACCACGAAGATACCCACGGCGAGGAAGGCCAGCAGCTTGATCAGCGATTCGAAGGCAATCGCCAGGACCATGCCACGGTGGTGCTCGGTCACGTCCAGGCTGCGGGTGCCGAACACGATGGCGAACAGTGCCAGCACCAGCGACACCACCAGCGCGGTGTCCTGCACGCGGGTACCGGTTGCATCAGCGTTGGCGCCGATCAGCAGGTTCACGCCCAGCACGATGCCCTTGAGCTGCAAGGCGATGTACGGCAGCACGCCGATCAGGCAGATCAGCGCCACCACCACCGCCAGTGTCTGCGACTTGCCATAGCGCGCGGCGATGAAGTCGGCGATCGAGGTGATGTTCTGCTGTTTGCTGATCAGCACCATCTTCTGCAGCACCCAAGGCGCGAAGATCAGCAGCAGCACCGGGCCCAGGTAGATGGGCAGGAACGCCCAGAGCTGTTCGGCGGCCTGGCCGACGGCGCCGAAGAAGGTCCAGCTGGTGCAGTACACGGCCAGCGACAGGCTGTACACCCAGGCACGCAGCTTCGGCGGCAACGGCGTGCTGCGGCGGTCGCCATAGAAGGCGATGGCGAACATGATGGCCATATAGGCCAGGGCGACCACGGCGATCAGCCCGCTGGACAACGACATGAAGACTCCGAAGCAAAAAAGGTAACGCGGTCCCGATCAATCAGTCTGGCACGCAGGTGCCGCTTCGTCAGCGCAGACGATGGTTGTAGGCCTGAGCTTGCGCGTGATTGATCTGAAACAAAACATCAATCTTTTCGGGTGCCCATCCCATAAAACACGCCCGCCAGTATCACCGACAACACCAGCAGGTAGAAGATCGCCCCCGGCCACAGATGCACCAGGGCGAACCCCACCATCACCGGCCCCAGCGCCGCCCCCAGGTTGGACAGGTTCTGCGCACCGTAATACACCCCGCGCAAGTGTTCCGGTGCGATCAGGTCGATGAACATGTACTCGGCCGGGATCACGATGATCTCGCCCAGGGTGAACACAAGCATCGCCAGGCACCAGGCCAGTACCGAGCCGGCCAGCGCGAAACCCAGCAGCCCGGCAATGAACAGGCCCATGCCGGCCAGCAGCCAGGGCATCAGGCGCTGGCGGCTGATGCGGCGACCAATCAGGTACTGCAGGGCAATCACCGTCACCGCGTTGGTGGTCACCAGGTAGCCGACCAGGCGCGCCGCTTCGGCCGGGCTGCTGGTTACCACCAGGTACTGGGACAGGTAGGCGGTGAACTGGCCGAACACCACCGCGCTGAGCACCCCGCCCAGGGTGAAGCACACCAGCCGGCGATCACGCGCCAGCCCCAGCGCCACCTGGCCGAAGCCGGCCGCAGGCTTTTCGGGTGCGCTGGCCTGCAGGCTGCGGTCGCCAAGGCGCCAGTAAGCCACGCACATGACCAGGCCAAGCACGGCAGAGGCGATGAACGGCAGATGGTCGTTCAGCTCCAGCATGGCCACGCCCAACAGCGGGCCGGCGGCGTAGCCGACGTTGCTGAGGGTGTACTTGATGGCGAACACCTCGGCCCGCTCCTCCACCGGCAGCAACGCGCAGAAGCCCGCCTTGGCGGCGATGTCGACCACTGCCAGGGCCAGGTTGATCAGCACCAGGCACAAGAAGAACAACAGCGCCGAACGGCTGGCGACCGCGCCGATGAAGGCCAGGGCGAACAGCAGCGTGCTGGCGCTGACCAGCGTGTGGTTGCGCAAGGTGTCGACCAGATGGCCGCCATACAGGCTCAGCAGCGAGGCAATGATCAGCGCGCCGCCGATCAGCAGGCCGATCTGGCTGATCGGCAGCTGAAAGTTGTCGGCCAGGTACACCACCAGGTAGGGCAGGGTGAGGGCGCGGGCGACGGTTAGGCTGAAGGTGGTGAGCAGCAGCAGGCGTACGGTGTGCGGGTAGCGTTTGATGGCGGCGAGCATTGCCACGTCCTTGTTGTTCTGGTGTTCCCAGGCACAAGCATAAGCCAGGCGCGGTGCCTGGCGACAGGCGGAGGATTGACAACCCGTATGTCACGGGGAATACTCACGAAAAATTCATATATATGTTTATATAACAAGACGAGAGCGAGACCCATGCACCCATTGACCGGTGATGCTCGACTGCCCCGCTACCAACAACTGCGCGACCACATGGTCGATCAGATCGCCAACAACCGCTGGCGGCCCGGCGAAGCGATCCCGACCGAAGCAGCCTTGGCTTCCGAATTCGATATGTCGGTCGGCACCGTGCGCAAGGCCGTCGATGTGCTGGTGGCCGAAGGCGTGCTGGAGCGCCAGCAGGGCCGCGGCACTTTTATCCGCCGCCCACAGTTCCAGTCTTCGCTGTTTCGCTTCTTCCGCTTCGAGGCTGCCAATGGCGAGCGCGTGGTGCCAGAAAGCCGCATCCTGTCCATCGAGCCGCTGGCGGCGCCATCGGCGGTGGCTGAGGCCCTGGGCCTGGCGCTCGAAACCGATGTGATCCGCATCGTTCGTACCCGTCTGCTTGGCGCCCAGCCCGTGCTGGCGGAGGAAATCTGGCTGCCGCGCCAGACCTTCCAGCCGTTGCTGGATGTGGAGTTGAACAGCAAGGGCCCGCTGCTGTACCCGATCTACGAAGAATTGTGCGGCCAGGTAGTCGCCTACGCCGAAGAGACCCTGACTGCCGAAGCGGTCGACGCGGTGCATGGCCGCCTATTGCAACTACCAGTCGACAGCCCGGTGGTGGTGATCGAGCGCCTGGCCCGTGACTACGCCGGCCAGCCGCTGGAATGGCGCCGCTCGCGCGGCCATGCGCAGCACTTCCGCTACCGCATCGACATCCGCTAAGCCGGCCGCTTCACCCCCGTTACCCGTCTGCGCCGCTTTGCCACGGCGCAGTGGCTTCGCCTGCCCGCAACACACTAGAAGGATAACAATCATGTTCAGTTGGTATCGCCAGATCACTTCACGGGAACGCAAGACGTTCTGGGCCTGCTTCGGCGGTTGGTCGCTCGATGCGCTTGAAGTGCAGATGTTCGGCCTGGCTATCCCTGCGTTGATCGCTGCGTTCTCCCTGAGCAAGGGCGATGCCGGCCTGATCAGTGGCCTGACCCTGGTGACCTCGGCAATCGGTGGCTGGCTGGGCGGCACGCTGTCCGACCGTTACGGCCGTGTGCGAACCCTGCAATGGATGATTCTCTGGTTCTCCTTCTTCACCTTCCTCTCGGCATTCGTCACTGGCTTTTACCCGCTGCTGTTCGTCAAGGCCATGCAAGGCTTCGGCATCGGTGGCGAATGGGCGGCCGGCGCGGTGTTGATGGCCGAAACCATCAACCCGAAATATCGTGGCAAGGTCATGGGCACGGTGCAGAGCGCCTGGGCCGTGGGTTGGGGCCTGGCGGTGGCGCTGTTCACGTTGATCTACTCGCTGGTGCCGCAGGAGTTCGCCTGGCGGGTCATGTTCTTCGTCGGCCTGCTGCCGTCACTGCTGATCATCTGGGTACGCCGCAATGTGCCCGAGCCGGACAGCTTCCAGCGCCTGCAGAAAGAAAACGCCATCCCCACCAGCTTCCTGCAGTCGATGGCTGGCATCTTCCGCCCGGAACTGCTGCGCGTGACCCTGCTGGGCGGCTTGCTCGGCCTGGGTGCTCACGGTGGCTACCACGCGGTGATGACCTGGTTGCCGACCTTCCTCAAAACCGAACGCAACCTTTCAGTGCTGAACTCCGGCGGTTACCTGGCGGTGATCATCCTGGCCTTCTGGTGCGGCTGCGTGGTCAGTGGCCTGCTGATCGACCGCATTGGGCGCCGCAAGAACATCCTGCTGTTCGCGCTGTGCTGCGTGCTGACCGTGCAGGCCTATGTGTTCTTCCCGCTGACCAATACCCAGATGCTGTTCCTCGGCTTCCCGCTGGGCTTCTTCGCTGCCGGCATCCCGGCCAGCCTGGGCGCGTTCTTCAATGAACTGTACCCAGCTGATGTGCGCGGGGCCGGGGTGGGCTTTTGCTACAACTTTGGCCGCGTGCTGTCGGCGGTATTCCCGTTCCTGGTCGGCCACATGAGTGAGTCGATGTCGCTGGGCAGTGCCATTGGCATCGATGCTGGCATTGCCTATGGCGTGGCGGTGATCGCTGCCCTGTGCCTGCCGGAAACCCGTGGCCGTAACCTTGAATCTGCACCCGCGCCGGAAATGGCCGGTGCTGCTGCCAAGTAACCTGACCTTGTTTGTATGAGAACCATGCCCGACGCTCCTGCTTTACACCTGACTGCCATCGACAGCCACGCCCACGTATTCAGCCGTGGGTTGAACCTGGCCAGCGTGCGGCGTTACGCGCCCAGCTACGATGCGCCGCTGGGCGACTACCTGGGCCAGTTGCTGGCCCATGGTTTCAGCCATGGCGTGCTGGTTCAGCCCAGCTTCCTCGGTACCGACAATCGTTACCTGCTCAGTGCCTTGCAGACCGTGCCGGGGCAATTGCGCGGGGTGGTGATGCTGGAGCGAAATGTCGAACGGGCGAGCCTGGACGAAATGGCAAGGTTGGGCGTGAGGGGTGTGCGCTTGAACCTCATGGGGCAGGCCTTGCCTGACCTGACCGGCGCCGAATGGCGGCCTATGTTGGAGCGCATTGGCGAGCAGGGCTGGCACCTGGAGCTGCATCGGCAAGTGGCCGACATACCGGCGTTGGTGCGGGCCCTCGAACCCTATGGGCTGGACATCGTGATCGACCATTTTGGCCGGCCCGATGCCCGCCGTGGCCTCGGCCAGCCGGGGTTCGCCGAGCTGCTGACCCTGGGCGGACGGGGCAAGGTCTGGGTGAAGGTGTCTGGCATCTATCGGCTGGAAGGTTCGCCCGAGGAAAACCTTTCATTCGCCCGTCAGACGCTATGCGCGCTGGAAGCCCATTACGGGGCGCAGCGGTTGATGTGGGGCAGTGACTGGCCGCATACCCAGCATGAATCGGCAGTGAGTTTCGGCACCGCTGTCGAGCAGTTCGACGCCCTGGGCTGTTCGGCGCAGTTGCGCCGGGCCTTGTTGCTGGATACCGCGCAGGCGTTGTTCGGTTTCGAGTGATGCAGTACCTGTTCTGAAGGCTCGGCTTGCCAGTCAACGCATTTCCCATGCAGATTTGTGGCCTGGCGTGCCCGGCGCGCCTCCAATTGAAAAGCCCTCAGGAGCATGGACGATGAGTCACTCCTCGCAATTCACCTTGCTCGGCAAGCGGCGTTTCCTGCCGTTTTTCATCACCCAGTCGCTGGGTGCCTTCAACGACAACCTGTTCAAGCAGTCGCTGATTCTGGCGATCCTGTTCAAGCTCAGCCTGGGCGACGGCGACCGGTCGATCTGGGTCAACCTGTGCGCCTTGCTGTTCATCCTGCCGTTTTTCCTGTTCTCGGCACTGGGCGGGCAGTTCGGTGAAAAGTTCGCCAAGGACGCGTTGATCCGCGCGATCAAACTGGCCGAAATCGCGATCATGGCAGTGGGTGCGCTGGGCTTTATCACCAACCACCTGGCGTTGATGCTGGTGGCGCTGTTCGGCATGGGCACCCATTCGGCGCTGTTTGGCCCGGTGAAGTATTCAATCCTGCCGCAGGCCCTGCGTGAGGAAGAGTTGGTTGGCGGCAATGGGCTGGTGGAAACCGGCACCTTCCTCGCCATCCTCGCTGGCACCATCGGTGCCGGGGTGATGATGTCGGCCGACAGCTACGCCTCGGTGGTGGCCGGTGGCGTGGTCGGCACGGCGGTGCTCGGCTACCTGGCCAGCCGCTGGATCCCCCGGGCTGCCGCCGCATCGCCGCAGATGACACTGGACTGGAACATCTTCAAGCAGTCCTGGGCGATTCTGCGCATGGGCCTGGGCCAGCCGCCAGCGGTGTCGCGCTCGATCGTCGGCAACTCGTGGTTCTGGTTCGTCGGCGCCATCTACCTTACGCAGATCCCGGCCTACGCCAAGGACTGGCTGCACGGTGACGGCACGGTGGTGACCCTGGTGCTGACGCTGTTCTCGGTGGGTATCGCCCTGGGCTCATTGCTGTGCGAGCGCCTTAGCGGGCGCAAGGTGGAGATTGGCCTGGTGCCGTTCGGCTCGTTCGGCCTGACCCTGTTCGGCTTGCTGTGGTGGTGGCATTCCGGTGATGTTCCGGCTGCGGCGGCGCCGCACGACTGGCTGGCGCTGCTGGGCATGAGCCAGGCCTGGTGGATCTTGTTGTCGATCGTCGGTCTGGGGGTATTCGGCGGCTTTTACATCGTGCCGTTGTATGCGTTGATCCAGGCCCGCACGGCCGAAGACCAGCGGGCCCGGGTGATCGCGGCCAACAACATCCTCAATGCCTTGTTCATGGTGGTGTCGGCGGTGCTCACCATTGTCCTGCTGGGGCTGGCAGGCTTTACCATCCCGCAGCTGTTCCTGGTGGTGTCGCTGCTCAACATCGCGGTCAACGCCTACATCTTCAGGATCGTGCCCGAGTTCACCATGCGCTTCCTGATCTGGTTGCTCAGCCATTCGATGTATCGCGTGCAGCATCGCGACCTTGAACGCATCCCTGACGAAGGCGCGGCGTTGCTGGTGTGCAACCACGTTTCATTCGTCGATGCGCTGCTGCTGGGTGGGGCTATCCGCCGGCCGATCCGCTTTGTCATGTACTACAAGATCTACAACCTGCCGGTGCTCAACTTCGTGTTCCGCACCGCTGGCGCCATCCCGATAGCCGGGCGTAACGAAGACCTGGCGACCTACGAGCGCGCCTTCGCGCGAATTGCCCAGTACCTGGCCGAGGGGGAGCTGGTGTGCATCTTCCCGGAAGGCAAGTTGACCGGTGATGGCGAAATCGATGTGTTCAAGGGCGGCGTCAACCGCATCCTCGAAGAAACGCCGGTGCCGGTGATTCCGCTGGCCTTGCAGGGGCTGTGGGGCAGCTTCTTCAGCCGCGACCCGGCCAAGGGCTTTTTCAAGCGCCTGTGGTCGCGGGTGACCATTGTGGCAGGCGCCGCCATCCCAGTGGAGGCGGCGCAGCCAGAGTTGTTGCGCGAGCAGGTCAGCCGTTTGCGCGGTAACCTGCGCTAGGGGAGGGGGTTAGCTGGCGCTGACTTTAAGGCCGACCAGGCCGCAGACGATCAGTGCCACGCTGACCAGCCGTACCAGGGCCATCGATTCGCCGAACAGGATGATGCCAGCGATCACCGTGCCCACGGCACCGACGCCAGTCCAGATGGCATAGGCGGTGCCCAGTGGCAGCTCCTTCATGGCCAGGCCCAGCAGGCCAAGGCTGATGACCATGGCGCCGACGGTAAGTACGGTGGGAATCGGCTTGCTGAAGCCGTCGGTGTATTTCAGGCCAACGGCCCAGCCGACCTCGAACAGGCCGGCAAAGAACAGGATGATCCAGGACATGAGTGTGTCTCCATCGTTTGAATGATGGGGCCGTCCCCGGAATGGTCACGCGGTGCGTCGTGAGGTCGTCCTCACAGTGGCCACTATGGTGCACACCTGAAGGTTTCAGGGCAAGCCTGTGCGGGCGGGTTCCACTGCTTCGGTTTCCACCGCCGGCTCATTCATCCGCCGGAACCAGGTGGACAATAGCGCCCCGGAAATATTGTGCCAAACACTGAACAAGGCGCTCGGCACCGCCGCCAGTGGCGAGAAGTGCGCTGCTGCCAGTGCCGCGCCAAGCCCGGAGTTCTGCATGCCCACCTCCAGCGCCAGCGACTTGCGCTGGGCCAGCGGCAGTTTGCACAGCTTGCCGGTCAGGTACCCCAGCAAATAGCCGAAGCTGTTGTGCAGCATCACCACCGCCATGATCAGCAACCCCGACTCGGCGATTTTCGCCTGGCTGGCCGCCACCACCGCACACACGATCATCACGATACTCACCACCGACACCAGCGGCAGCACCTGCACCGCCGCCTGCACGCGGGCACCGAGCAAGCGCTGGGCCAGCACGCCGAGCACGATCGGCAGCATGACAAGCTGCAGGATCGACCAGAACATGTCCATGAAGGACACCGGCAACCAGGCCGATGCCAGGAACCAAATCAGTGCCGGGGTCAGTAGCGGTGCCAGCAGGGTGGTGACCGCAGCGATCGCCACGGCCAGCGCCAGGTCGCCACGCGACAGCCAGACCATCACGTTCGATGCCGTGCCGCTTGGGCAGCAACCAACCAGGATCACGCCCACGGCAATTTCCGGCGGCAGGTGGAACAGCTGGCACAGCAGCCAGGCCATGCCGGGCATGATCACGAAGTGCGCGACCACGCCCAACATCACCCGCCAAGGCTGGCGGGCGAGGGCGGCGAAGTCGTCGAGCTTGAGGGTAAGGCCCATGCCGAACATCACCAGCCCCAGCAGCGGCACAATGGCCACCTTGAGGGCGATGAACCATTGCGGTTGCAGGAAAGCCAGCACGGCGAAAACCAGCACCCACAGGGCGAAGGTATTGCCGACGAAGCGGCTTAAGGCGGCGAGGGCACGCATGGGCAATTCCTTTTCTTTTTATAGCTGTGTGGATTTTATTGGCCTCTTCGCGGGTTTACCCGCGAAGAGGCCGGTGCAGGCAAAAAATCACTTCCAGGCCAGCACCGGTCCTTCAAGAGAACATCAGACCCCTTGCGGAATCTCTTCCCCACCCAGCGCTTCGAACAGCACCGGCAGGAACTCGGCAAAGGTCATCATCATCAGCTGGAAGCTGGCATCGAACTGCTGCGCTGCCTCATCGCCACCGTCCTGCTCGGCCTGCTCCTGCAGCAGCTCTTCGAATTTCAGGCGCTTGATGACCATCTTGTCGTCGAGAATGAACGACAGCTTGTCCTGCCAGGCCAGGGCCAGCTGGGTCACTACCTTGCCAGTGCTCAGGTGCAGCTGGATTTCCTCGCCCGTCAGGTCCTGGCGCTTGCAGCGCACGATACCGCCGTCTTCGGCCGTGTCGCGCAGCTCGCATTCGTCCAGCACATGGAAGCCTTCGGCGGCTTGCTGCGACTTGACCCAGTCGGTCATGGTGGCAACCGGTGCAACTTTTACCGTGGCAGGGCGCACCGGCAGCGAGCCCATCACTTCACGCAGGGTCGACAACAGGTCTTCGGCACGCTTGGCGCTGGCCGAGTTGACCAGAATCACGCCCAGGCGCGGGGCGATGGCGGCGAAGATCATCGAGCGGCGGATGAACGCGCGCGGCAGGAAGGCCTGGATGATCTCGTCCTTGATCTGGTCGCGTTCCTTTTTATAGACCTTGCGCATTTGCTCGGTCTCGATCTCTTCGACCTTTTCCTTGACCGCGTCGTTGACCACGCTGCTAGGCAGGATGCGTTCTTCCTTGCGTGCGGCAATCAGCAGGTACTCGCCGCTGACATGCACCAGGGGAGCGTCTTCGCCTTTGCCGAACGGCGCGACGAAACCGTAGGTAGTCAGCTCCTGGCTGGCGCAAGGGCGGGCCGGCTTGCTGGCCAGGGCGGCTTCCAGCGCTTCAGGCTCGAACGGAACTTCCTGGGTCAGGCGGTAGGTCAGCAGGTTCTTGAACCACATGAGGGGCAATCTCTCCTTAATGCATAAGGCGGGCATTATTCTCCGTGCGCTGTTCTGAGGCCAGCCCTGTCACAGGGCCAGCAGTGACTAATGCGGGAAAGAAACGCACGCCAACGCTAGGTCTTTGAAAGGCATGAGGTTTTTTTTGAAAAAAGTTTAAAAAGTGCTTGCCAGGGTGTGGGGCCGTCCGTAGAATGCGCGCCACACCGAGACGAAGGGTGATTAGCTCAGCCGGGAGAGCATCTGCCTTACAAGCAGAGGGTCGGCGGTTCGATCCCGTCATCACCCACCACTCGATGTATAGCGCAGCGGTAGTTCAGTCGGTTAGAATACCGGCCTGTCACGCCGGGGGTCGCGGGTTCGAGTCCCGTCCGCTGCGCCATATTCCACTTCCAGGGCCCACTGAACACCCGGAAGTAACAAAGAAAGCGACCTTAGGGTCGCTTTTTTTGTGCCTGTATTTTGCTGTTTGATCCAAGTTTGAAAAAACTTCGATAAGTGCTTGCCAGAGCGCAAAGTCGCCCGTAGAATGCGCGCCACACCGAGAGACATGGGTGATTAGCTCAGCCGGGAGAGCATCTGCCTTACAAGCAGAGGGTCGGCGGTTCGATCCCGTCATCACCCACCACTCGATGTATAGCGCAGCGGTAGTTCAGTCGGTTAGAATACCGGCCTGTCACGCCGGGGGTCGCGGGTTCGAGTCCCGTCCGCTGCGCCATATTCCACTTCCAGGGCCCACTGAACACCCGGAAGTAACAAAGAAAGCGACCTTAGGGTCGCTTTTTTTGTGCCTGCAGTTTCAGCGTCAGCGCTCTTCCTCCCGCAGCGTCAGCACTTCGAACCCTTGCTCGGTCACTGCCACGGTGTGCTCCCATTGCGCCGACAGGCTGTGGTCACGGGTAATCACCGTCCAGCCGTCCTTCATTTCTCGCGTGCCACGCTTACCCTGGTTGATCATCGGCTCGATGGTAAACACCATGCCCGGCTTCAGCTTCATGCCCATGCCGCGCTGGCCAATGTGCAGCACCTCGGGCCCCTCATGCATCTGCTGGCCAATGCCGTGCCCGCAATACTCGCGTACCACGCTGTAGCCCGCAGCCTCGGCATGGGCCTGCACGGCATGGCCGATATCACCCAGCGTCGCCCCAGGGCGCACCTGCTCGATGCCTTTCCACAATGCGTCGTAGGTAGTGTCGACCAACCGCCGGGCTTCATCGCTGATCGCTCCGATGCCATACATCTTCGAAGAGTCGGCAATGTAGCCGCCCTGTTCCAGGGTGATGTCGACGTTGATGATCGAGCCTTCCTTGAGCACTTCATCGACTTTGGGTATGCCGTGGCACACCACATGGTCCACCGAGGTATTGAGCGAGTAGGGGAAGCCATACTGGCCTTTGCTCGCTGGCCGCGCCTTGAGTGTATTGACGATGAATGCCTCGGCGCGATCGTTGATCTGCATGGTGGTGACACCGGGGCGGATGAAGCTGTCGAGGTCGGCGAACACCTGGGCCAGCAGTTGGCCGGCGCGGCGCATCAGGTCGAGTTGGGCGGGGGTCTTGATGATCACCTGAGACATAGGGGGAGGGCAGTTGCTCATGCTGGAATGTGCCCCAGCATAGCGCCTGGGAGTGTGAGGTTGCCACCGCATGGTGCGCTGCCTGTGTCGGCCTCTTCGCGGGTAAACCTGCTCCCACAGGGATATCACAGGACCTGAGTGCAGTGATATCCCTGTGGGAGCAGGTTTACCCGCGAAGAGGCCGACACAGCTGGCCCATTAATTGCTGACTTACCTGCCATCCAGGGCGGTCAACGTCGACAGCCCACACAACCTCACGACAAAGGCGCCGTGTTGCCCCGCTTGCTTGCGCAAGCCGGAGCAGCCGGCGCCTTTTTGCGTTCCCCACAGGAGCCCGCCCATGGCCAACAGCGACGTGCGCAGCGTCTGCCCCTACTGCGGCGTTGGCTGCGGCATCGTCATGAGCGTTGCCGATGGCAAGGTCGGCAAGATCAGTGGCGACAAGCAGCACCCCAGCAACTTCGGCCGCCTGTGCACCAAAGGCCTCACCGCACACCTGCCGCTGAGCGCCGCCGGGCGCATGGCTGACGCCTATGTGCGCCAGCAACGTAGCCAGCCGCCGGTGCGCACCAACATGGACCAGGCCATCACCGACACTGCCATGCGCCTGCGCGGCATCATCGACCAGCACGGCGCTGACGCCGTGGCGCTGTACGTGTCCGGGCAAATGTCGCTGGAGGCCCAGTACTTGGCCAACAAGCTGGCTAAAGGCTTTATCCGCACCCGCCATATCGAGTCCAACTCGCGCCTGTGCATGGCCAGCGCCGGCAGCGGCTACAAGCTGTCGCTGGGCGCCGATGGCCCACCCGGCAGCTACCAGGACTTCGAGCACGCCGACGTATTCCTGGTGATCGGCGCCAACATGGCCGACTGCCACCCCATTCTGTTTCTGCGCTTGCTCGACCGGGTCAAGGCCGGGGCCAAGCTGATCGTCGTCGACCCGCGGCGCAGCGCAACCGCCGACAAGGCTGACCTGTTCCTGCAAGTACGCCCAGGCAGCGACATGGCCTTGCTCAACGGCTTTTTGCACTTGCTGCAGCGCAACGGCCACACCAACCTCGACTTCATCGCCCGCCACACCGAAGGCTGGGACGAACTGCCACCCTTCCTCGACGACTATACCCCCGAGCGCGTAGCCGCCATCACCGGGCTGGCGGAGGCCGATATCATCCAGGCCGCCGATTGGATCGGCAGCGCCAGCAACTGGATGAGCTGCTGGACCATGGGCCTTAACCAGAGCATCCACGGCACCTGGCACAGCAACGCCATCTGCAACCTGCACCTGGCCACGGGCGCCATCTGCCGCCCCGGTAGCGGCCCGTTCTCGCTGACCGGCCAGCCCAATGCCATGGGCGGCCGCGAGATGGGCTACATGGGGCCTGGCTTGCCAGGCCAGCGCTCGGCGTTGGTGGCAACGGACCGCGCCTTTGTCGAGCAGCAGTGGCAGCTGGCGCCGGGCAGCCTGCGCAGCGAAGGCGGTGAGGGCACGGTGGCGCTGTTCGAGCAGATGAAGGCCGGAGAAGTGAAAGCCTGCTGGATCATCTGCAGCAACCCGGTGGCCAGTGTCGCCAACCGCCAGCAAGTAATCGACGGGCTGCGCGAGGCCGAACTGGTGATTACCCAGGATGCATTCCTCGACACCGAAACCAACCGCTACGCCGACATCTTGCTGCCGGCCGCGCTGTGGGCCGAAGGCGAGGGTGTGATGATCAATAGCGAACGCAACCTGACGCTGATGCCGCGCGCCGTCCAGCCGCCAGGGCAAAGCCTGCCCGACTGGCAGATCATTGCCCGTGTGGCCTGTGCCATGGGCTATGCCGACGCATTCGACTACCCCGATGCCGAAGCGGTGTACGAGGAAATTCGCCGCTTCCACAACCCGCTGACCGGCTACGACCTGCGCGGCATCGGCTATGCCGAACTGCGTACGCAACCGCGCCAGTGGCCCTGTGCGCCGGGCCGTGAACAGGCGCGAAGCCCACTGCGCTACCTCAACGACGGCAGCAGCCAGGCGCTGTTGCTCGATGCCCAGGGGCAGCGGCCGGCCCTGGCCTTCCCGACCGCCAGCGGCAAGGCGCGCTTCTTCGCTCGGCCTTGGCTGCCGGCGCCGGAGTTGCCGAATGACGACTACCCCATGGTGCTGAATACCGGCCGCGTGCAGCACCAATGGCACACCCTGACCAAGACCGGCAAGGTGCCGGCGCTGAACAAGTTGGAGCCCGGTCCCTTTGTCGAAATCCACCCCGATGATGCTGCCCGGTTGGGAGTGGCAGAAAAGGACCAGGTGGCCATTCGCTCGCGACGTGGTCAAGCCGTGCTGCCGGCGCGTATCAGTGACCGGGTCATGCCGGGCAACTGCTTCGCGCCGTTTCACTGGAACGACCTGGTCGGCGAGCAGTTGGCAATCAATGCCGTGACCTGCGATGCGGTCGATCCGTTGTCACTGCAGCCTGCCTTCAAACATTGCGCCGTGGCCCTGGAGCGGGTCGCAAGTGAGCGCATCGATGCCCTTGACCTGAACACTGCCACTTCGGAGCCTGCTCGCATGCCGACCGCCACCCTGTCCCGTCTGCTTGGCCTGGACACCCTGCCGACCCCGGTGCTGGCCGAAGAAGAGCGCCATTACCTGCAAGGTTTCCTGCTGGGCCTGGACCAAGCCCGCGCCGAGGGCGTGCCCGCCCTGCCGGCCAGTGCGCCGCTGGCTGCCAACCGGCGGCTGTTCGTCGACGGTTTGCTGGCCGGGCTGTTCGCCCAGCCCGCCACTGCGCCCCCAGCGGCGCTGACAGTGCCACTGCATCAGGTGTTGTGGGCCTCGCAGACCGGCAACGGCGAGCTGCTGGCCGAACGCTGTGCCGAGCGCCTGCGCGGTGCCGGCCTGAGTGTGCAACTGCGCTGCATGGAGGCGGTCAGCCCAAGCCAGCTGCAGGGCGCTGCCAGTGTGGTGTTGATTGCCAGTACCTTTGGCGATGGCGATGCACCCGACAGCGCGGCGGCATTCTGGCAGGCACTGCAGGGCGAGGGGGGCGCCCACTGCGCCGAGCTGCCCTATGCCGTGCTGGCCCTGGGCGACTCCAGTTACGATCAGTTCTGCGGCTTTGGCCGCAAGCTCGACCTGCGCCTGGCCGAGCTGGGAGGGCGGCGCCTGCTGCAACGGGTGGACTGCGAGCCGGATTTTGACGAAGCCTTTGCGGGCTGGCTCGAGGCATTGCTAGCCGAGCTGGGCAGTGCCACGGCGCCACTACCGGCCAGCGACCCCGCACCCGTGGCGGCCTACAGCAAGCAACAACCCTGGGCTGCCACCTTGCGGGAAAATCGCCTGCTCAATGGCCCCGGTGCCAGCAAGGAAACCCGCCAGCTGGTCTTCGACCTGAGCGGTAGCGGATTCACCTACGCCGCCGGTGACGCCTTGGGTGTGTGGCCGCGCAATTGCCCGGCCCTGGTCGACGAGCTGCTGGCACTGACGCAGCTTGATGGCCAGGCCATGGTCGAGTTGAAAGGCCAGCCTGCCATGCCACTGGCCGAAGCCCTGCAGGCGCATCTGGAAATTGCCAAGGTAAGCCCTCAACAGCTGCAAGCATTTGCAGGCAATGCGCCCGACCTGCAGCGCCTGCTGCAGCCCGCGTGCAAGGCCGAGCTGCAGGACTGGTTGTGGGGCCGGCAGTTGACCGATGTGCTGCGCGCCTTCCCCCAGCAGTTGCCACTGGCCCACTGGCTGGAGCTGCTCAAGCCGTTGCAGCCGCGGCTCTACTCGATCAGCTCCAGCCCGCTGGCGCACCCGGAGCAGGTGCACCTGACGGTTTCCACGGTGCGTTATGGCGAACGTAAAGGCGTGTGTTCAAGCTTCCTTGCTGACCGTGCGCAGGCACTCAAGGTGGCAATTTTCCCGCAGGTGTCGAAGCACTTTCGCCTGCCCGAGGACGACAATGTGCCGGTAATCATGGTTGGCCCTGGCACTGGTATTGCGCCGTTTCGCGCCTTCCTCGAAGAACGGGAGGCGCGGGGGGCGAAAGGCGGTAACTGGCTGTTCTTTGGCGAGCAGTACGCGGCAACCGACTTCTATTACCGGGAACAATTGCAGGCCTGGCAGGCAGGTGGTCATCTACGGCTGGATACAGCGTTTTCCCGCGACCAGGCCGAGAAGATCTATGTACAGCAACGCCTGCGAGAGCAGGGAGCACAGGTATGGCAATGGCTGGAGGCAGGCGCGTATTTTTATGTCTGCGGGGATGCCCAGCGCATGGCCAAGGATGTGGATGCGGCGTTACGTGAAGTCATTGCCGTGCACGGGAAAGTGGATGCGGATGCCTATGTCGAAACATTGAACAAGGCCAAGCGGTATAGGCGCGATGTGTACTGAGCGCACCGGGATGGGCTGTTGTGCACTGTGAATGTGCATACGTGCCGGCCTCTTCGCGGGTGAACCCGCTCCTACAGGTACCGTACAAGTCTGCCGACCGTTGGAGATCCCTGTGGGCGTGGCCTCACCCGCGAAGAGGCCGGCACAGGTAAAGCAATTGGCACAGTCCCTGCTTTATCTCCAATACAACAAGCCCCGCTGATCAACGGCGATCAACCCGGGCCCCTACCGTGATGAATACAGGCAAAGGCGCCTGGAGCTTCGGCTCCAGGCGCTTTTTTTTTGATCGAGGATCGGCTTATGAAGGCAACAGTGAGCAGCGGGCAACGAGAGCGACTGGTCATCGTCGGCAACGGCATGGTCGGCCACCATTGCGTCGAACAACTGGTCAGCCGTGGCGCCCTGCAGCGCTTTGAGGTGCGGGTGTTCGGCGAAGAGCGCCAACGCGCCTACGACCGCGTGCACCTGTCCGAATACTTCGGTGGCAGTTGTGCCGAAACCCTGGCCCTGTGCGAGCACGATTTCTACAACGCCAACGGCGTGCACCTGCACCTGGGTGAGGCTGTGCTGGAGATCGACCGCGAGCGCTGCGAGGTGGTCACCGCCGAGGGCCGATACGGCTACGAGCAACTGGTGCTGGCCACCGGTTCCTACCCCTTCGTACCGCCGATCGAAGGCTCCAGCGGCAATGCCCGGCTGGTGTACCGCACCCTGGACGACCTTGATGGCATTCGCGCTGCCGCAGCCGGTGCGCGTCGTGGCGTGGTGGTCGGTGGCGGCCTGCTTGGCCTGGAAGCCGCCAACGCCCTCAAGTCGCTGGGCCTGGAAGCCCACGTCGTTGAATTCGCTCCACGGCTTATGCCGGTGCAGTTGGACGGTGAGGGCGGTGCCGCGCTTAAAGCGCAGATCGAGGCGCTGGGCGTGGGGGTGCACCTGTCACGTGCCACCCAGTCGATCAACGACGGTGAAAGCTACCGCTATCGCATGAACTTCGACGGCGGCGAGCACCTGGAAACCGACCTGGTCGTGTTCTCCGCTGGTATCCGCCCACAGGATGCCTTGGGCAGAGCCTGCGGCCTGGAGATCGCCGCGCGCGGCGGTGTGGTGATCGACAATCACTGCCGCAGCAGCGACCCACGCATCTTTGCCATTGGAGAGTGCGCCTCGTGGAACGGCAGCGTTTTCGGCCTGGTTGCCCCAGGCTACGGCATGGCCCGCAACCTGGCGGCGTTGCTGATGGGGGAGGCGGCGGTCGCGTTCACCGGCGCCGACATGTCGACCAAGCTCAAGTTGTTGGGTGTGGATGTCGGCTCGATCGGTGATGCCCACGGCGCCACCCCTGGCGCGCGCAGCTACCGCTTCATCGACGAGGCCAACAGCGCCTACCGCCGGCTGGTGGTGGACGCCAGCGGCAAGCATGTGCTCGGCGCGGTGCTGGTGGGCGACAACAGCTATTACGACACCCTGCTGCAATACGCCCAGAACGGCATTGCCTTGCCGGCCGACCCGGCAGCGCTGATCTTGCCGCAAGGCGGTGGCGCACCGGCCTTGGGCGCTGACGCATTGCCCGACAGCGCGACCATCTGCTCCTGCCACAACGTCAGCAAGGGCGCGGTGTGCGCGGCCATTGACAGCGGTTGCAGCGATCTTGCGGCGGTCAAGGGCTGCACCAAGGCTGCCAGTGGTTGCGGTGGTTGCGCGGCCCTGCTCAAGCAGGTGTTCGAGCATGAATTGACCGCCCGCGGCGTGGCGGTGGACAAGAGCCTGTGCGAGCACTTCGCCTACACCCGTCAGGAACTCTACGGGCTGGTGCGGGTTGAGGGTATTCGCACCTTCGGCGAACTGCTCGAACGCCACGGCAAAGGCCACGTTGGCTGTGACATCTGCAAGCCGGCGGTGGGCAATATTCTCGCCTCGTGCTGGAACCAGCCGATCATGGACCCGGCGCTGGTGCCGCTGCAGGACACCAACGACACCTTCATGGCCAACATGCAGAAAAACGGCACCTACTCGGTGGTGCCGCGCATACCGGGGGGGGAAATTACCCCCGACAAGCTCATCGTCATTGGCCAGGTGGCCAAGAAGTACGATTTGTACACCAAAATCACCGGCGGCCAGCGCATCGACCTGTTCGGTGCCCAGTTGCATGAACTTCCGCTGATCTGGGGCGAGCTGATCGAAGCCGGCTTCGAAACCGGCCACGCCTACGGCAAATCGACCCGCACGGTGAAGTCGTGCGTGGGCAGCACCTGGTGCCGTTACGGCGTGCAGGACAGTGTCGGCATGGCCCTGCGCCTGGAGGACCGCTACAAAGGCCTGCGCAGCCCGCACAAGCTCAAGTTCGCCGTGTCCGGCTGCACCCGCGAATGTGCCGAGGCGCAGAGCAAGGACATCGGCGTGATCGCCACTGACAAGGGCTGGAATCTGTACGTGTGCGGCAACGGCGGCATGCGCCCACGGCATGCTGAACTGTTCGCCACCGACCTGGACGACGAAACCCTGGTACGCCTGATCGACCGCGTGCTGATGTTCTACATCCGTACCGCCGACAAGCTGCAGCGCACCTCGGTTTGGCGCGAGAGCCTGGACGGTGGGCTGGACTACCTGAAGCAGGTGATCATCGACGACAGTCTGGGCTTGGCCAGCGAGCTGGAAGCGCAGATGCAGCATGTGGTCGACCAGTACGAATGCGAATGGGCCAACGCCCTCAACGACCCGGAGAAGCTCAAGCGCTTCCGCACCTTCGTCAATGACCGGCGTGCCGACCCGGACATGCACTTCGTGCGCGAACGCGAACAACGCCGGCCTGCTGCGCCGCTGCACCTGATTCCAACTGTCGAGGAGGCTGTCTGATGAACCTGTCCAATGCTGCTGTGAAAACCCAAGCGACCTGGCAGGTGGTGTGCCGGGTGCAAGACCTGGTAGCCGAGTCCGGGGTGGTCGTGTGGCTGGATGGCACCCAGGTGGCGCTGTTCTACCTGCCGGGGCAGGCCCAGCCGCTGTATGCCGTGGACAACCGCGACCCGCGTTCCGGCGCCAACATCATCGGCCGTGGGTTGGTAGGCAGTGTGCAGGGTGAGTTGGTGGTGGCGGCGCCGTTGTACAAGCAGCATTTCAGCCTGCAGAGCGGCGAGTGCCTGGAGGATGCCGGGCAACAGCTTCGGGTATGGTCGGTGCGATTCAATGGCGAGGCGGTGGAGTTGGCGGTGGCCTGATGTTCAGCTGCTGCTTGCGGCGATGCGTTAAGCTTGCCGCATGAACCTCGATACCCGCATTAAATACCGCCACCTGCTGTGCTTCCTGGAGATTGCCCGGCAGGGCAGCCTGGCCAGGGCGGCCGACGTGCTTGCGATCAGCCAGCCGGCCATCTCCAAAACCCTCAAGGAACTTGAAGACCTGTTGGAGGCGCGCTTGTTCGCGCGCAGCCGTCAGGGTGTCGAGCTGACCCCCGCCGGGACGCGCTTCATGCGTTATGCCGGGCCCAGCGTGCAGGCCCTGCGCGATGGTGTCAGCAGTTTGCGTGGCGAAGCGCGGGCGCCGTCACAGGTACGTATAGGCGTGCTGTCCACGGTCGAGGGCCTGCTCATGCCCGAGGTGTTGTGCCGCCTGCACCAGCGCCATGACGCGCTGGTGATCAGTGTGGTCACCGGGGTCAGTGCTCAGCTGCTCGGCCAACTGCACCTGGGCGAACTGGAGCTTGTGGTCGGGCGCATGACCGACAGCCCGCAGATCCAGGGCCTGTCGTTCGAGCACCTGTACAGCGAATCGATGAGCCTGGTGGTACGCCCCGGTCACCCGCTGCTGGCCAGCGCGCCGGTGGAGCGAGCCCAGGTGGGGCGTTACCCGTTGGTGCTGCCCCCGGCGGGCACCACCATCCGCCAGCATGCCGACAGCCTGTTTGTGCAATGCGGTATCCAGATGCCGGCGCAGCGCCTGGAAACCTTGTCGCTGGCCCTGAGCCGGCGTTACCTGCTGGGCAGTGATGGACTGTGGGTGGCGCCCCGCGACGCGGTCTTGCTGGACCTGCGCCGTGGCGAGTTGGTCGAGCTCGACCTGGGCGTGCGCGAGCCGGGCGGTTCGGTCGGCATCTGCCGTAACGCCGCCCTGCCGCAAAGCTTGCCTGGGCAATGGGTGTGCGAGGTACTGCGTGAGGTGGCAGGGGAGTATCGCGAGGGTCAATATCCCTGATTGCAGGCTTTTCAGAATCCAGCGAAATAAATCCCTGGTTGGACCGCGCAAAAACGGCACAACGGGTCAATACTGGCCAATGGCTGCAAACGCTCGCATTAATAAGCGTTTAACAACTGAACTTCCTTACTAAAACCCGCTCCTATGCCGGTAGCCATTGGTCATGGCCGCCTGCTAAGCTCGCGGCTTTACCCTGATTGCCCTTATGGCGCATGAACAAGGAAATAGCATGAAACAGCATCGTTTGGCGGCTGCGGTTGCCCTGGTAGGCCTGGTACTGGCTGGCTGTGACCAACAGGCCAGCAGCCCCGAGCTGAAGACTCCGGCGCAGAAAGCCTCCTACGGTATCGGCCTGAACATGGGCAAGAGCCTGGCTCAGGAAGGCATGGAAGACCTTGATTCCAAAGCAGTCGCCCTCGGCATCGAAGACGCCGTCAGCAAGAAAGAGCAGCGCATCAAGGATGAAGAGCTGGTAGAAGCGTTCACCGCATTGCAGAAGCGCGCCGAAGAGCGCCTGGCCAAGGCCAGCGAAGAAGCCGCCTCCGCCGGCAAGAAGTTCCTCGAAGAAAACGCCAAGAAGCCAGGCGTGGTCACCACCGCTTCGGGCCTGCAGTACGAAGTGGTCAAGAAGGCCGACGGCCCGCAGCCTAAGCCGACAGACGTGGTCACTGTCCACTACGAAGGCAAGCTGATCGATGGCAAGGTATTCGACAGCTCCGTAGAGCGTGGCAGCCCGATCGACCTGCCGGTCAGCGGCGTGATCCCAGGTTGGGTCGAAGGCCTGCAGCTGATGCACGTTGGCGAGAAATACAAGCTGTTCATTCCGGCTGAACTGGCCTACGGCGCACAAAGCCCGAGCCCGTTGATCCCTGCCAACTCGGTACTGGTGTTCGACCTGGAACTGATCGCCATCAAGGACCCGGCCCAGCTGCAAGGTGCCGAGCCTGAAGGTGAGGCCCCGGCCGAAGCGCCTGCGGAAGCACCTGCCAAGTAATATTGGCTGGTAGTTGAAAACGCCCCGCACTGACGGGGCGTTTTCGTTTGTGCCGATTGGACGAACCTGCAACAGCTGATACTGTCCGAGGAGATGAAGCGTAAAGATGTAGGACGTTTCTGACGCAAATCGTTTGCGGCTTAGCCAGCCCCGGTGTGAAACGGCTGTGTAAAAAACGCCCGATCTGACCGGGACCCTTGCCTGGCAGGCACCGGAGGTCAGAAATATCGCCCTGTTCACAAGGTTATCCACAATAAATGTGGATAACCTTTTCCTCTCGGAGGCTCCATGAGCGCACCCTGGAATTTCGCCCGCTTTCTGCCATTGGCCGAGCGCCTGCTCAGCCGCGGCCGCTTGCCGGCCTTGCTGTTCGCGGTGGCGCGCAAAGGCCCGCGCCTCGGCCAGCTGCGTGAAGATGTGAAGCTGTTACAGTCGCTGTGCCTGGCCTGGTGGCGCGGCGAGTACCGCGCCATCAGCCCTGGGGCGCTGGTCACCATCGTGGCTGGCCTGCTGTATTTCGTCAGCCCCATCGATGCCATCCCCGACTGGCTGCTGGGGGTGGGTTTTCTTGATGACATCGCGGTGCTGGGCTGGGTGCTGAAAACCGTGTCCGACGAGCTGGCGCGCTTCAAAGCCTGGCGCGATAGCCAGGCGCCCGAACGGCTGCGCGTGGTCGAGCGCCTGCCCGCCACCCCGCAGGCGCTGCGGCTGGAACGCAATACGCACTAAGAGCGGCCTGAGCCTTCACTGCACCTCAACTGCACAGACCCCAGAGTTGGTAATATAATTGGCATAAGGGTTATGCCTACGGATTACATGCTGTAATCCTTTTTAAAGGGGTTTGTAATGGGTATTCAGGTCATCAGCCGGGACGGTCAGCCCGAGTACGCAGTCGTTCCCTGGGAGCAATACCAGGCCTTGCTCAAGGCTGCGGGGCAGGCACCTGCCGAGGCGGTTGTCAGTGAAGCGCAGGGGGGGACGGCCAGTGCGCCATTACCGGCCTTCAGCGAAGTCGCCCAGATTCGCCAGGCCAAGGGCATTGCCCCTGAGCAACTGGCGCGCAATGTCGGGGTGAGCCCGGCGTATCTGGCCATGATCGAATCGGGCGAGCGCCAACCGGATGCTGCCATCCGCCGCGCCTTGGCCTGGCATCTTGGGGTGGCTGGCTGGAGCGAGCCATCATGAGCCAGGTCAGGATCAGCCGTCAGCACTGGGATAACCTGCTGGGCGAGCTTGACCTGGCCCGTCGACAACGTCACCTGCTGACGTACCGAGCGTTGATCGAGCGCTTGCAACTACCCAGCCCGGCCATGCAGACGCTGACCGCCGCGCTGGAATACCTGGCCGTGTTGGATGCCCGTGCCGAGCAGCCCTTGCGCAGTTCGCTGGTGATCAGCCAAGGCGCCAGCCGTTTGCCGCGTACTGGCTTTTTTGAGTGTGTCGAGCGGCTGGGGCGGTTTACCGGGCCGGTCGATGGTATGGAGGCAGCTTCTTGGCATGCCTCCGAGGTGGTCCGGGTGTTCGAGTACAGCTACCCCGAGTCTGCCTGATCAGGCTTCTTCACGGGTGAATCGGTCTGTTAAGAGGCCGTAACAAGCAGTGCATCCCTGTGGATCAATCCGCAGGCCCTGCCGTCCGCATCCACCACCTCCAGTACATTCAGGTGCTGATGCCGTCCAAGCAGCTCCAGCAATTGCCCGATCGTGGCATTCAAGCGCACTGTCGGTTGCTCGGCCGGCGGCAGGCTCGTCAGCGCCGGTAGTTCCCGCACCCCCAGCTCCTGCGGCCGTCCCAGCAGGTAACCCTGCACCAGGTCTACCCCCATCTCCCTCAGCACCGCCAGTTCCTCCGCCAGCTCGATGCCTTCGGCAATCACCTGCGCCTTTGACGCCCGGGCGATCTGCAAGATTGAGCCGACGAACTCGCGTTTGAGCGGGTCGCGGTGGATACCGTCGATGAAATGCCGGTCGATCTTCACGTATTCGGGGCGCAGCTCCGACCACAGGCGCAAGCTCGAATAGCCCGCCCCCAGGTCGTCGATGGCGATCGAAAAGCCCATATCGCGGTAATGGTGCAGGGCATTGGACAGCAGCTGGAAGTCGTCGGTGGGGGTGTGTTCGGTCAACTCGATCACGACCCGGCTGGGGGGCAGCCCGACCTGTTCGAGCAGTTTGAGGGTCAGGCCGGAGGGGTAGTGTGGCTCCAGCAGCGATTCGGGCGAGATGTTGAGAAACAGTTTGCCTTGCAGTTGCTGCTCACTGAAGCGTCGGCAGGCACTCTCCCGGCAGGCGGCTTCCAGCTCGGTCAGGCGGCCGGCCTGGCGGGCGATGGTAAACAGGTTCAGCGGCGCGTGCAGCGGGCTGTTGGAAGGGCCACGGGTCAGCGCTTCATGGCCGAACACCCGTTGCTCGCTCAGGCACATGATCGGCTGGAACAAGCTGTGGATACTGCGTTGAGCCAGGATGGCACTCAAGGCATCGAGCTGTTCGGCAACGGTCATGACGTAATCCTGAAAATGAAAGGGCCGGGCATCTACATGCCCGGCCCTCGTATTTCACGACAGCGCGATGACTGTTTGATGACAGGTCACATTAATTTGCCATCATTGCCGCGTTGCCTTATTTCTTGGCCACCTTGGTGCTGGCGCTGAGGTAGTCGATCAGGATGCGACCGGTTTCCGACAGGTAGGCGTCGTCTTCCGGCTTGGTGTTTTCATCTTCGGCCGGCAGCGCGTCTTCATCCTCTTTCTTCAGCTCTTTCAGCGGCTCTTCACCCTTGGCCTTGCGGCGGACGTTTTCCAGCGCCAGTTGCTTGGCCTCGATTTCATCATGGCGTGCACGGCGTTCCTGTTCGTTGAGGCTGACGGTTTTTTCATTCATCAGCTTCTGGGTCAGGGCCAGCCGGTCGCGGATGTAGGTGAACTCGGCATCCTTGTCACTGCGTGCTTCATGCTGCGCCTTGAGCTGGGCCAGGAACGGCTTGAACGGGTCGGACGCCGGCCTGATCGCCGGGCGAATGGTGTCCCACGGCATGGCTTCGGGCAGCGCGCTCTCGCCGATTTCCTTGGTGTCGATGATCGACGGGTAGTCGATGTCCGGCAGCACGCCTTGGTGCTGGGTGCTTTGCCCAGAAACCCGGTAGAACTTGGCCAGGGTCAGCTTCAGTTCGCCATGGTTGAGTGGCTGGATGGTCTGCACAGTGCCTTTGCCGAAGGTCTGGCCACCGATGATCAGTGCGCGGTGGTAGTCCTGCATGGCGCCGGCGAAGATCTCCGAAGCCGAGGCCGACAGCCGGTTCACCAGCAGCGCCAGCGGGCCTTTGTAGAAGGCACCTGGGTTTTCGTCTTCCAGCACGTCGACGCGGCCATCGCTGTTGCGCACCAGCACGGTCGGGCCTTTCTCGATGAACAGGCTGGTCAGCTCAGTGGCTTCCTGCAACGAGCCGCCGCCGTTGTTGCGCAGGTCGATGACCACGCCGTCGACTTTTTCCTTCTGCAGTTCGGTGAGCAGTTTTTTCACGTCACGCGTGGTGCTCTTGTACTCCGGGTCACCTGCACGGTAGGCCTTGAAGTCCAGGTAGAAAGCCGGGATCTCGATGATGCCCAGCTTGTAGTCACGCCCGTCCTGCTTGAGCTTGAGTACCGACTTTTTCGCTGCCTGCTCTTCAAGCTTCACCGCTTCACGGGTGATCGACACGATCTTGCTGGTCTGGTCGCTAGGTGCGTTGCTGGCCGGGATGATTTCCAGGCGCACCACCGAACCTTTCGGGCCGCGGATCAGCTTGACCACTTCGTCCAGGCGCCAGCCGACCACGTCGACCATTTCCTTGTTGCCCTGGGCCACGCCGATGATCTTGTCGGCCGGGGCCACTTGCTTGGTCTTGGCGGCCGGGCCTGCCGGCACCAGGCGCACAATCTTGACCTGGTCGTTGTCGCTTTGCAGCACCGCGCCGATGCCTTCGAGCGACAGGCTCATGTTGATGTCGAAGTTTTCGGCGTTGTCCGGCGACAGGTAGTTGGTGTGCGGGTCGTAGGACTGGGCGAAGGTGTTGATGTAGGCCTGGAAGATATCCTCGGCACGGGTCTGGTCCAGGCGCGCCAGCTGGTTCTTGTAGCGCTTGGTCAGGGTTTCCTGGATCTGCTTGGGTTCCTTGCCGGCGATTTTCTGGCGCAGCACTTCGTCTTTCACGCGCTTGCGCCACAGGTCGTCGAGCTCGGCCTGGTCCTTCATCCACGGTGCGTCCTTGCGGTCGATCAGCAAGGTTTCCTTGGTGGTGAAGTCGATCTTGTCCACGCCTTTGTTCAGCTCGGCCAGGGCGAAGTCCAGGCGTTGCTTGACGCGGTCGAGGTAGCGTTTGTAGATGGTGAAGCCTGGGTCCAGGTTACCGCTCTTGAGGAAATCGTCGAATTGCGTTTTCCACTTGTCGAACTCGGCGATGTCGGCAGCGGTGAAGTAGCTGCGCGCCGGGTCCAGCAGCTTGATGTAGCTGTCGTAGATGATGACCGAGCGGGCATCGTCCAGTGGGGGCTTGCTGTAGTGGTGGCGCTTGAGCAATTCCACCACGTTGAGGCTGGCGACGATCTCGTCGCGGTCCGGTTGCAGGCCGTCCCACTTGTTGGCGGCCGCCGCATTGCCGCCGAGCGTGAGGCTGCCCAGGCCGATCATGACAGCGAGGGCGGTGCTTGGGAGGAAATGCTTCATGCTGATTCGACGTGGAGGCAATTGATCACGCATAGTAGGCCGTCTTTTCCGTTGCCGGTTCCATGGAACCGGGCAAATACTGCAAAAAGCCTGGGGTGTGCGTTCCCCAGGCCCAGTCATGATTCAACTATGGAGGCACTGTGAAGGCATTGCAAGGCGTTGACGGACATGTGGAGTGGGTCGAGGCCGAACGCCCGGCCTGTGACGCGGGCCAAGTGCGCATTCGCGTGGCCGCAGCGGGGCTGAACCGCGCTGATCTGCTGCAGATGAAAGGTTTGTACCCGCCACCACCAGGGGCCAGCCCGTACATGGGCCTGGAGTGTGCCGGGGTGGTTGAAGAGGTAGGTGCGGGTGCCGATTGGCGGGTGGGCGACCGCGTTTGCGCGCTGCTGGCCAGCGGCGCGATGGCCGAGGAAGTGGTGGTCGATGCCCGTCACGTACTGCCGGTGCCCGAAGGCCTGAGCCTGCAGGAAGCAGCGGCGTTGCCGGAGGTGTATGCCACCGCCTGGCTGAACATCTTCCAGCTCGGTGCTGTGAAGGCTGGCGAGAAGGTGTTGGTGCACGCCGGTGCCAGTGGCGTTGGCTCGGCCGCCATCCAGCTGTGCAAGGCGTTTGGCAGCCCGGTGTGGGTCAGCGTCGGTTCGCAGGACCGCCTGGCTTATTGCCAAGCGCTGGGTGCCGCGGGTGGTGTGGTACGTAACGAGAACCTGGACGCGCTGGAAGGTTTTGGCCCGTTCGACGTGATTCTCGACCCGGTGGGCGCCAGCTACGGTGAGCTCAACCTGAAGCTGCTGGCCCGTGACGGGCGCTGGGTGATCATCGGCCTGATGGGCGGGCGCAAGTTCGAGCTGGACCTGGCGCAGGTGCTGGGCAAGCGCCTGGAGATTACCGGCTCCACGCTGCGTAACCGTGATGACGGCTTCAAGGCCGAACTGCTGAGTGAGTTGCAGCAGCAGGTGTGGCCGCTGTTTGCCGAAGGGCGCTTGTCGCCGCAGCTGGTCGATACCTACCCGGTGGAGTTTGCCCAGGCGGCGTATGCCGAGCTTGAGACCAATCAGGTGTCAGGAAAGCTGGTGATGGTGATCGACGCGAGCCTGGTGTAAGCAGGCCTGGCCCCTTCGCGGGTACCCCGCTCCCACAGGGATCGCACCCTTTCGTGGAAGCGGGTTCACCCGCGAAGAGGCCAGAACAGGCAATGAAGTACTTTCAGGTCCAGCTCAGGATCGGCCAGCCATTGGTCTGGGCATGTTCACGCAATACCGCATCGGGGTTCACCACATGCGGATGGTCCACCTTCAGTAACAACGGCAGGTCATTGCGTGAGTCGGAATAGAAACTCGCCCCCTCCAGATTTTCCTGCTCCTGATCCAACCACTCCAGCAGCCGGGTGATCTTGCCCTCGCGGTAGGTCAGCACCCCGTGGGTCTTGCCGGTATACACCCCGTTCACCGCCTCCAGCTCGATTGCCAGGTACTCGTCCACCCCCAGCCGCGCCGCAATCGGCCCCACCAGGTGCGTCCCCGAAGCAGAAATGATCAGAATGCGATCGCCACGCTTGCGGTGTTCGGCAATGCAGCGGCAGGCGTCGCCATAGATGATCGGTTCGATCACATCTTCCACCCACGGCTCCACCAGGTGCTCGACTTCTTCCAGGGTACGCCCGGCAATCGGCTCCAGGCTGAAGGCCATGTAGTCCTCCATCTGCAGGTGGCCCTTGCCGTAGGCTTCCATCAGTTCATGGTCGCGGCGCAGGAAATCCTTGCCGTCGACCCAGCCCAGCCGGGCCATCTGCTCGCTCCACAGCGACGCGCAGTCGCCGTGGATAAGGGTTTCGTCCAGATCGAAAATTGCCAGTGCCATTGTGTTGAGTCTCCTTAGGCCACTTCCCGCAGCGCCGTGGGGTCGATCGACAAGCTTACCCGTTTTCCGTCCGCGTGCAGGTCTGCCGGCGAGCGGTTGAGTACATCGACCACCAGCTCCACTTCGCGCACCTTTACGCGGTAGCGAATCACGTTGCCCAGCAGGCTGTGGCTACGCACTTCTGCGTCTAGTTCGCCGTTCACGCCCAGGGTGATCGACTCCGGGCGGATCGCCAGGCGGCTGGCCACCGGGCGCTGCAGCAGGCGGCTGGCGCTGTCGGCGTCGAGCAGGTTGTAGTTGCCGATGAAGCCGGCGGCAAACAGGTCCACAGGCGCTGTGTACAGGGTTTCGGCATCACCACTCTGGACGATGCGGCCCTGGTTCATCAGGAAGATGCGGTCGGACAGGGTCAGCGCCTCTTCCTGGTCGTGGGTGACGAAGATGGTGGTCAGCCCCAGCTCGCGCTGGATGGCGCGAATCTGCTCGCGCAGGTGCTTGCGGATACGCGCATCCAGTGCCGACAGCGGCTCGTCGAGCAGCAGCAGGCGCGGGCGGGTGACCAGCGAGCGGGCCAGGGCCACGCGTTGGCACTGGCCGCCAGACAACTGGTGCGGGTAGCGCCCGGCGAATGTGCCCAGCTCAACCAGCTCCAGGGCCTCGCGCACTCGCAGCTGGCTTTCGTCGGTTTTGACTTTCTGCATGCGCAGGCCAAAGGCGACGTTCTGCTCCACGGTCATGTTGGGGAACAGTGCGTAGCTTTGGAACACCATGCCGATGCCACGTTTTTGCGGGCTTAGCGGCACGATGTCGTGGCCGTCGAGGAGGATCTGCCCGCTGTCCACCGGGGTCAGCCCGGCGATGCAGCGCAGCAGGGTGGATTTGCCGCAGCCGGACGGGCCCAGCAAGGTGACGAACTCGCCGCGTTCGATGTGGCAGTCGATGTTCTCGAATACCGGGCTGCCGGCGTAGCTCTTCTGCAGTTTCTGTACGCTGACGAAGCTCATGTCAGGTCTTGTCCTTGTTCAGGCGGTTGGCGACCCAGGTCAGTATCAGCACGAAGGCGAAGTAGGAGATCACCAGTGCGCTGTTGAAGTGGCCGCTGCTGTTGCGCATGTTGTTCAGGTACACCTGCAGGGTCTCGTAGCGGGTGCCGACCAGCAGGTTGGCGAATACGAATTCGCCGAACAGGAACGAGAACGACAGCAGCAACGCCACCATCAAGCCCTTGCGCAGGTTGGGCAGCACCACCAGCAGTGCTGCCTGCCAGGTGCTGGCGCCGAGCAGCTGCGCGGCGTCCATCAGGTCGCGCAGGTTGATGGCCTGCAGGTTGTTGGTAATGGCTCGGTACATGAACGGCAGCGCGATGGTGAAGTAGCAGCCGATCAGGATCCACGGTGTGCCGACCATGGCCATCGGCCCGCTGCCGTACAGTTGCAGCAACCCCACCGACGACACCACCGGCGGTACCGCGAAGGGCAGCAGGATGAGGATGTTCATCAGTGCGTCGAGTTTGGGGAAGTGGTAGTGCACCACGAACAGCAGCGGCAATATCAGCACCACCGACAGCAACAGCGCGCCCACGCACACCAGCAGTGACTGGCCGAAGGCTGCCAGAAAGCGCGGCTCGCTCCACAATGCCGCATACCATTTCAGGGTCAGGCCACTGGGCAGCAGGCTGGCCGACCAACTGGTGGCCAGCGAGTAGAGCAGGGTGCCGGCCAATGGCAGCAGCAGGATCAGGAACAGCAGGTACACCACCACGCGATGGTACCAGCCGCCGGAAAGGGCGTCAGCGCGCATGGTAGCTCCTCTTCAGCAGCCATTGATGCACCACCGTGACCAGCGTCATCAGCCCCACCAGCACCATGGCCAGGGCGCTGGCCAGGTTCGGGTCGAGGCTGATGTCGCCGGCCACCAGGCCGGCGATACGGATCGGCAGTACGTTGAAATTACCCGTGGTCAGTGCGTACACGGTGGCGTAGGCACCGAGGGCGTTGGCCAGCAGGATGACGAACGTGCCCAGCAGTGCCGGGGTCAGCACCGGCAGGCCGATGTGCCGCCAGTACTGCCAATGGTTGGCGCCCAGCAGTGCGGCCGACTCGCGCCAGTCTTCACGCAGCGCGTCGAAGGCGGGGTACAGCAGCAATACGCCCAGCGGGATCTGGAAGTAGGTGTACACCAGGATCAGCCCGCTCTTGGAATAGATGCTGAAGTCTTCCAGCAGGCCGACCTGCTTCAGCAGCAGGGTCAGTGCGCCGTTGAAACCCAGCAGGATGATGAAGGCGAAGGCCAGCGGCACCCCGGCAAAGTTGCTGGTCATGTTGGCGAAGGCACTGACGAAGTCGCGCAGCTTCGAGTCCACCCGGCGCAGTGAATAGGCGCCGAGGGTGGCGATGACGATGCCGAACAGGCTCGACCAGAAGCTGATTTCCAGGCTGCGTTGCAATGCCTGCAGGTAAAACTTCGAGGCGAATACCTTGCTGAAGTTGTCGATGCCCCAGCCGGCGTCCGATTGCAGGCTGTTGGTCGCCACCCAGGCCAGCGGGGCGACCTGGAAGATGACGAAGAACACGGCGAACGGCAGCAGGCAGAGCAGGGCCAGGTAGCGGCCACGGGCGCCGCCATTCACTTCAGCAACTCCCGGCAAACCGTTTTGTCGTGCGCGGCGCCCAGCAGCTCGCAGATGGTGCCGCACAGCTCGGTCTGCAGCGGTTTGGCGGCCGGGTCCAGGCTGAAGGCGTCGCCAAACACGAACAGCGGCACTTCGCGCTCCTCGGCCAGCAGGCCGTTGTGCGAGCGGTCGTTGTTCATGCCATGGTCGGCGGTAACCAATACCTGATAGCCCTCTTCGAGCCAACCTGGCAGGTAGTCGGCCAGCAAAATATCCACGCTGCGCGCAGCGTTGCGGTACTGGCTGCTGTCCAGGCCGTGACGGTGGCCGATGTCGTCAACGCTCATAGGGTGCACCAGCAGGAAGTTGGGGGCGTGACGGCGGCGCAGGTACTCGCCATCGGCCAGCAGGTGCGAGTCGGGGTAACGGTCGTCCCAGTAGAACAGCCCGTGCTGGATCGGCAGCTTGGGCGCATGGGTGTGGCGGTCGCGCTGCGGGTCGAAGGGCGAGCGGTTGTACAGTTCGCTCATCCAGTGATAGGCCGCGGCTGCGGTGCCCAGGTTGGCCTCGCGGGCGTAGTGGAACACGCTGCGCTGGTTGGACAGGCGGTTGATGTTGTTGTGCACGATGCCGCTGTCGATCGGCGGCACGCCGGTGAGGATGCATTCGTACAGCGGCCGCGACAGCGACGGCAGCTCGCATTCCACCCGGTATAGCGCGGCGCGGTCGGCCTCGACGTAAGCGTGCAGGTGGCCCATGGCGTGGTGAGCGACCTGGTAGTTGAGGCCGTCCAGCAGGACCAGGATGACGTTGTGGCTCATTCAATACTCCGCAAAGGAACCGGGGAGGGCTTCGCCCTCCATTCGCGACACAAGGCCGCTCCCACAGGGACAGCGAAAACCTCTGGGGCGACGCGGGCCCTGTAGGAGCGGCCTTGCGTCGCGATGGGCTGCGCAGCAGCCCCAGGATGGTCCTGCCTTACTCCATTTCGATGATCACTTGCTCCTGCCACATCTGCGGCAGTTTCTTCGAGGTGGCTTCCCAGGCTTCGGCGTTCTTGATCGGCTGGGCAGCACCGTACTGCTCGTTAGGCAGCAACTTGGCTTGCACATCCGCTGGCAGCTTCAGGTGCTCGGCACGGATCGGCCGCGCATGCCCCTTGGCCAGGTTGATCTGCCCGGCGTCGCTGAAGATGTACTCGCGGGTCAGCTTGGCCGCATTGGGGTGCTTGGCATACTTGTTGATGACCGTGGTATAGCCGGAAATCACCGAACCGTCCGACGGGATCAGCACCTCAAAGCGTTTGGGGTCGATCTGTTCACGGTAGCTCAGGCCGTTGAAGTCCCACACCACGCCAACTTCCACTTCGCCCTTTTCCAACGTCTGGATAGTCGGGTTGGCCAGCGACAGGCGCTTCTGCTGGGCCAGCTTGGTGAACAGCTGCAGGCCCGGCGCCACGTTGCTCTCGTCGCCCTTGTAGGCAATGGCCGCGGCCAGCACGCCGTTGGCGGCCTGGGCGGCGGTGCCGACGTCGCCGATGGCGACCTTGTACTTGCCTTTTTCCAGGTCATGCCAGGACGTCGGGCGTTCGCCTTCCTTGACCAGGTCTTTGTTGATGATGAAGGCGATGGTGCCGGTATAGGCCAGTGCCCAGTGGCCGTCCTTGTCCTTGGCCCACTCCGGCACCTGGTCCCAGGTGCTTGGCTTGTAGGGCTGGCTGACGCCCTTGGTCACTGCGATCGGGCCGAAGGCGGCACCCACGTCGCCGATGTCGGCGCTGGCGTTGTCCTTCTCGGCTTCGAACTTGGCGATCTCCTGCGCCGAACTCATGTCGGTGTCGCTGTGCTTGAGGCCGTACTTGCTGGCCAGGTCTTCCCAGGTGCCTTTCCAGTTGGCCCAGGCATCGGGCATGCCCACGCTGTTGACCGTGCCTTCCTTGCGGGCGGCATCTTCCAGGGCCTTGAGGTCCGCGGCCATGGCCGAGGTGCAGAACGCGATGGCAGAGCCGAGCAGTGACGCCATGAACAACTTTTTCATCCGTAGCTCCTTGGGTGGGTGCCTTTTACCGATCGTTGTTATGAGTGAAACCGTTGCCTGGAACCTTTGGTCTAGGTCAGCAAACCTTGAGCCAAGGTAGGCCGCTTGCGTGACAGTTTGATGTAGGGAAGGGCCCGCGCAGGTGGCCGAGGGCTCCTGGCAATACAGCGTAGACCATGGCGCAGCCCCGGTTTTGCTGGGCTGGCCCGATTCTGCCAGTGCTCTGGGCGCAACCTTGTCACAGGATGTTCATCAGCCCTGCCTAGGCTTGCACTATTCTCCCAATGCCCTGTTCTGGGGCTGGAATAGTCCAGATAGGTAACCCTTGATGCAGCCGATGCCACCGCGAGCGGTAACAGCCATCTGCCATGCCCTGCAGGAGCAGATCGAGCACGGCCTGTTGGCGCCGGGCGGCAAGCTGCCGGCCGAGCGCCGGCTCAGCGAGGTGTTCGACACCACGCGTATCACCCTGCGCGAGGCGCTAGCCCAGCTGGAGGCCCAGGGCTTGATCTACCGCGAAGAGCGCCGCGGCTGGTTTGTCGCGCCCGAGCGGTTGACCTACGACCTGATCGAGCGCAGTCACTTCCATGCCATGGTGCGCGAGCAGGGTCGGGTGGCCAGTACCGAACTGCTGTCGGCGCGGCTGCAGCCGGCTTCGGCGGCCATCTGCGCGCGCTTGCAGTTGCCGGCGTTGTCCAGCGTGGTGCTTATCTGCCGCTTGCGGCGGATTGACGGGCGGGCGGTGCTGTATGCCGAGCACTACCTCAACCCCCGGTATTTTCCGGAGATTCTCGAACAGGATCTGGCGCAGTCGCTGACGGAGATTTATGGGCGAGTGTATGGCATCGAGTATGGGCAGGTGTGCTTTGAAATTTTGCCGACGGCGTTGCCGGTGGAGGCGGCGGGGGCGTTGAAGGTGTCGGTGGGTAGCCCGGGGTTGCACATCACTCGGGTCAACAGCGACCAGCATGGGCACCTGATCGACTGTGACCTGGAGTACTGGCGGCATGATGCCATCCGCATCCGCGCCCTGGCTGGCTAGGACGCCCTAACTGGAGGAACCGGAGTCTGCGACTGTTCCTCCACCGGCCGTCACCACCTGCACCGACAGCCGCGGCGTCGCCAGATCCAGCCCCGCCTCATCCAGCTGCCGCTTGAGCGCCAGGTTGAACGCCCGCGACACTTCCCATTGCTTGATCGGTGCGGTCTTGAAGCGTGCCCGCAAGATTGCCGAACCCGACTCGAAGCTCTCCACCCCCTGCAGCTCCAGCGGCGACCAGATGTTGCGGCGCATCAGCGGGTCATTGCGCAGTTTTTGCCCCACTTCCCGAATCAGCGTGATCGCCTGGTCGATGTTCATGCTGTGCGGGATGGCCACGCGGAAGATCGCGTAGCCGAACTCCCGCGAGTAGTTCTTGATGCTCTTGATTTCGCTGAACGGGATGGTATGCACGATGCCGTCGATATCGCGCAGGCGCACGGTACGAATGGTCAGCCCCTCCACCGTGCCCAGGTGCCCGCCGACATCCACGTAGTCGTCGATGGCCAGCGAGTCTTCGATGATGATGAACAGACCGGTGATCAGGTCGGCCACCAGCGACTGCGCACCAAAACCGATGGCCAGGCCGATGACACCGGCACCGGCCAGCAGCGGTGTGACGTTCATGCCCATGTTGGCCAGGGCGACGATCACCGCAATGATGAAGATGATCACGAACATCACGTTGCGGATCAGCGGCATCATGGTTTGCGCGCGGGCATTGGCCAGCCCCCGGCGCGAGCGCACCAGGGCATGGTGTACGGCGGTGTCGGCCAGGATCCACACCAGCCAGGCGACGATCAGCGTGCCCGCCAGGCCCAGCAGGCGCAGGCTGATGTCGTGGCCGTCGCCTTCGGCGAAGCTGATCATCGACACGCCCCACACGCGCAGGCCCAGTTCGATGAACACCAGCCAGATGAACAGGTGCACCAGCAAATAGCCGAAGTTGCGCAGGCGCTCTGTGTACACCGCCTGGCGTTTGTTGGCGCGTTTGGGGTTGGCGGCGTGGCGGCGAACCAGGCCGTTGAGCACCATGCACACCACCACCAGCACCGTGCACATCAGCGACTGGCGCAGGGCGGTGCTGGTGTCACCGGCGGAGACGAAGGTGGCGAACAGCGAAATGGCCACCAGGATCAGCGCCGGGATGAACCAGAAGCTGCCGAGGATCTCGATGGTGTCGCTGAGGGTGCGGCGGGTCAGGCGCCGCGACAATGGCTGGTTGCGGATCAGGTGGGCGATCGGGCGGCGAAAGCGCAGGATGAACAGCCCGGTGCACAGTGCTGCAACCACGTTGGCCAGGGTGGCCAGGGCGTGGGCCAGGTGGGTACCGAGGGCCACCAGCATGCGTGGGTCGCTCATTGCCTCGCCAAAGGCGGCGAAACTGCCGATCAGCCACAGTGGGCGGAACGCCTTGTGCCGCAGGATGTGCAGGGCGCGGTGGCGGTGTGGGCCGTCCAGCAGCGAGAAGGCGATGACACAGATGGCCGAGAAGCAGGTACCGACCACCAGCGCGTAGGCCAACACCATCGCCAGCGATTTGCCCAGCGACGGTGGCAGCACGAAGCTCAGGTACACGGTGAACACCAGCGCCACCAGCCAGGGGCCGAGCTTGCGCAGGGCGAAGCGCACCAGGTCCCAGGTGCGCGGGTGCTGTGGCAGTTCTTCACTCAGGCCAAAGCGCAGGCGTACCCGGTGACCGACCCAGTTGAAGGCGTAGGCCAGCACGCTCCACACGGCAATCACTGCAGCAAAGCCGAACAGGATCGCAGGCCACTGGTGCACCGGCACCATCAGCTCGCTCAGCTCGGCCTGGGCTTGTTCGATTTCCGCGGCCCAGCGGTGGAACGGGCTGGCATCGCCGCTGAACTGTTTCTCAAAGTCATGCAGGGCGCCGCCTATCAGGCCGAGCACGCCTTGCTCGACGCTGGGTTGCGATTGCTTCGTGGCGTCGCGCAGCTTTTTCAGGTCGGCCAGCAACTTGGCCCGTTGCTGATCGTTTTCAAGGTTTTTGATCACCTCGTCCAGCGACTTGCCCAGCGGCTCGGTGGCCTCCGGTTGCGCGGGCGCACTGCCGCCCAACAGGCCGGGCAGGCCCGCCGCCTGTACCGGGGTGATGAACAGCACAAGCAGCAGGAACAGGTAACGCAGGAGGGCAGGCACAGGCAAATCTACCTCAGGTCAAACGATTGACCGAGTGTAGAGGTTTATGTCGGCAGTTTCTCGAGGATCTTCCAGCAGGTGAGGCCGAAGATCCCCAAAGTGCCGATCCACATCATGAGCACACCGATATTGCGCTCGCGCATGCTGAAGCCGATGGTCAGCAGCAGCAGGAACAGGAACACCGGCACGAACAGGGACAGGAACGGGGACATGGACAGCAATCCTTATGCAGTGGGGCCATGTAACAAGCATAGCGCTTGGCAAGCGAGGCGGGATTGACCTTGAGCAGGTGTAAGCAGGCCCGGGCCTGCTTGCACCTGCCTGCATCAAGGCAATTCGCGGCTACGGTAGAAGGCGGTCAGTACCTTCACCAGGTGCGCCAGGTCGTGGCTGCCACACAGCTCGCGAATGGAATGCATGGCAAAGGTAGGCAAACCGATATCCACCGTGCGCACGCCCAGGTGGCTGGCGGTAATCGGCCCGATGGTCGAGCCGCAGCCCATGTCGCTGCGCACCACGAAGCTTTGCACCGGTACTTCCTCGGCCATGCACAGGTGGCGGAAGAAGCCGGCGGTTTCGCTGTTGGTGGCGTAACGCTGGTTGTTGTTCACCTTGATCACTGGGCCGGCATTGAGCTTGGGCCCGTGGTTACCGTCGTGCTTGTCGGCGTAGTTGGGGTGCACACCATGGGCATTGTCGGCCGACACCATCAGCGAGCGCTGGACGGTGCGCACGTAGGCGTCGCCATCGGGCAGCAGGCGCTGCAGGGTCTGCTCCAGCATCGGGCCGTCGGCACCGCAGGCCGAGCAACTGCCGACTTCTTCGTGGTCGTTGCACACCAGCACGCAGGTTTCGTCGCTGTCAGCGGCCAAGAGGGCCTGCAGGCCGGCATAGCACGACAGCAGGTTGTCCAGGCGGGCGCCAGCGATGAAGTCGCCGTGCAGGCCAATCAACGCGGCGTCCTGGGTGTCGTAGAAGCTCAGCTCGTAGTCCAGGACCACGTCGGCGATCAGCTCGTGCTCGCGGGCCAGTTGCTCGGTGAGCAGGGCGCGGAAGTCGATACGTTCGTCACCGGCGACCTGGGCCAGGATGGGCGGCAGCTCGTTCTGTGGGTTGATCGCCCAGCCTTCATTGGCGGTGCGGTTCAGGTGAATGGCCAGGTTGGGGATGATCGCGATCGGCAGCTTGAAGTCGATCAGCTGGCTTTCGACTTTGCCGTCACGGCGGTAGGTGACGCGTCCGGCCAGCGACAGGTCGCGGTCGAACCACGGCGCCAGCAAGGCACCGCCATACACTTCCACGCCCAGTTGCAGGAAGCCCTGGCGCTGCAGTTCGGGCTGTGGCTTGACCCGCAGGCACGGGCTGTCGGTGTGGGCGCCGACCATGCGGATGCCGTTCAACAGTGGGGCCTGCTTGCCCAACTTGATGGCGATGATCGAAGAGTCGTTACGGGTGACGTAATAACGGCCGCCAGGCACGGTGGCCCAACTGTCGCGTTCGTCCAGGCGCTGGTAGCCGGCAGCCTCGAGGCGCTGGGCCAGGCTGGCGGTGGCGTGGAAGGGCGTGGGGGAGGCCTTGAGGAAGTCGATAAGGCCAGTATTCAGTGCGTCGCGCATAGCTCACTCCAGACAGCAGTGGCGCGAGTTTAGCGCAGAATGTCGACAATTTGTGTCTGCCTCTTCGCGGGCAAGCCCGCGAAGAGGCCGGAACAGCCAGCCAAAAATCAGAAGGGTGCAGGGCACTCGAACTTCAACCGCTCCCCCGAGACCGGGTGGGTAAAGCTCAGCATCGACGCATGCAGGCACAACCGTTCATGGGCCGCCAGCGCTTCGGGGTTGGCATACAGCCGGTCACCCAGCAGCGGGTGGCCGATGGACAGCATGTGCACGCGCAGCTGGTGCGAACGCCCGGTAATCGGCGTCAGCTCCACACGGCAGTAGTCGCCGCAGCGCTCGACGATGCGCCAGAACGTCAGGGCATGCTTGCCCTGCTCGTGGTCCACCACATGCCGTGGCTTGGTTGGCGGGTCGTAGCGCAGCGGCAGGTCGATACTGCCGCTGTCCAGCGCGGGTTGGCCCCAGCACAGGGCGGTGTAGGCTTTTTCGGTTTCGCGGTCGTGGAACTGGCGCGACAGCTCGCGGTGGCTGTCGGCATCGCGGGCCAGCAGGATGATGCCGGAGGTTTCCCAGTCCAGACGGTGCACGATCAGTGCGTCGGGGTAGCCGTTTTCCTGCAGGCGGGTGATCAGGCAGTCCTTGTTGTCCTCGGCGCGGCCGGGCACCGACAGCAGCAGGGTCGGCTTGTTGATCACCAGGATGGCGGCGTCTTCGAAGAGGATCTGGACATTCGACAGCGGCATTGCAGTTCTCACGAAAGTAGCAGAAAACGCTGGGGCCGCTTTGCGGCCCTTTCGCGACACAAGGCTGCAACGCAGCCCCAGCTTTTAGCCTGATCAGCGATCCGGCAGGGTGATGTTCAGCTCCAGAATCGAGCAGCTGCCCTGGTTTTCCAGCTCGATATGCACGTCATCGTTGCCGATGTTCACATACTTGCGGATCACCTCCAGCAGTTCTTTCTGCAGCGCCGGCAGGTAGTCCGGCTCGCTGCGTTGGCCGCGCTCGTGCGCCACGATGATCTGTAGACGCTCTTTCGCTACCGACGCGCTGGTCTGTTTCTGTCTGCCACGAAAGAAGTCAAAAAGGTTCATGGTTTACTTGCCTCCAAACAGTCGCGCGAAGAATCCTTGCTTCGGCACTTCGATGAACCGCAGGGGCTTTTCTTTGCCCAGCAGACGGTCGACGGTATCGCTATAGGCCTGGCCGGCATCGCTCTGGTCGTCGAGGATGACCGGGATACCCTGGTTGGAGGCCTTCAGCACTGCCTGGGACTCGGGAATCACGCCCTTGAGCTTGATCGCCAGGATTTCTTCGACGTCGGCGATGCTCAGCATTTCGCCTTTTTCCACGCGCTCTGGGTGGTAGCGGGTGATCAGCAGGTGTTCCTTGATTGGCTCTTCGCCGTTCTCGGAGCGGCGCGACTTGCTCGACAGAATGCCCAGCATGCGGTCAGAGTCACGTACCGAGGACACTTCGGGGTTGGTGACCACGATGGCTTCGTCGGCGAAGTACATGGCCAGGTGCGCGCCTTTCTCGATACCGGCCGGCGAGTCGCAGATGACGTAGTCGAAGGTTTCCTTCAGCTCCATCAATACCTTTTCCACGCCTTCCTGGGTCAGCGCGTCCTTGTCACGGGTCTGGCTGGCGGCCAGCACGTACAGGTTCTCGAGGCGCTTGTCCTTGATCAGGGCTTGCTGCAGGTTGGCTTCGCCGTTGACCACGTTGACGAAGTCGTACACCACGCGGCGTTCGCAGCCCATGATCAGGTCGAGGTTACGCAGGCCCACGTCGAAGTCGACGATGACGGTCTTGTGGCCGCGCAGTGCGAGGCCGGTACCAATGGCGGCGCTGGTGGTGGTCTTGCCCACACCCCCCTTGCCGGAAGTAACCACGAGAATCTTGGCCAAGGTGTTTCACCCCTAAAATAGTCGGGACACAAGTCCCTGCAAATAACTGAAATAGCGTAAATGACGGCAACGGTAAAAAAGTTGCTCTAAAAATGCTGGCAAGTATCCGTTAAAGACGGGTGATGTTCAACACGTCACCAGACAGGCTGACTTGCACGCCGGTACCCCACAGCGGGTCGCGGCGCAGGTCTTCGCAGACTTTGTACTGGCCGGCGATTGAAACCATTTCGGCGGTCATCTGCTGGCAGAAGATCCGCGCCTTGGTATTGCCTTTGATGCCGGCCAGGGCGCGGCCACGCATGGCGCCGTACACATGGATGTTGCCATCGGCCAGAAGTTCCGCACCCGGGCTGACCGAGGCGGTAACGATCAGGTCGCCACCCTGAGCATAGATCTGCTGGCCGCCGCGTACTGGCGCAGTAATGATGCGGGTCGGGCGCACTTCGGGTTCGGGGGCCGGTGGTGGCGTCGGGGCGGGTTCGGGCTTTTTGACCACCTCGGGCTCGGGCTCCAGCGGCCGTTCGCGCGCGCCGGACGGTGGCAGCACCGGCAGGTCGATGGCGATGGCGGCGGCGATGTCCTCGATGCGGTTGGCGCGGATGGCCAGGGTACGCAGGCCATGGTGGCGGCAGATGCGCATCAAGCCGGGCAGGTCGATTGCCCCTTCGTCGGCCGGCAGCTTGTCCAGCGCCAGCACCAGCGGCGTGTTGCTGAAGAAGTTCGGTGCCTGGGCGACTTTGGCCGCCAACTGGCGGTCAAGGGCTTCAAGGTCATTGCGCGCCAGTTCCAGTACTGTAATGGCGAGCATGCTGCCCTTGAGCTGGAACACGGAGGCGGTGTCGGGTGTGTGGTTTGGGCTCATGGTCTGCATAGACGGCTTGTTGCGAAAAAAGTGCCCTGACTTATAACGAGAACACCGGTTGCCCGCAACATGCGCTGATCCGTTGTAGAATGCGCGGCCTTTGTCTTTCCGGATGCTTCAATGGAACGCCCGCGTTTTCGTCCCTATTACCTTCACCCCAAGTTCTGGGGCCTGTGGCTGGGCCTGGGCCTGCTGTGGCTGGTGGTCCAGTTGCCGTACCGGGTGCTGTTGAAAATCGGTGCGGCACTGGGTGCCGTGATGTACCGCTTCGCCGGTGAGCGTCGGCGCATCGCCGCGCGCAACCTGGAGCTGTGCTTCCCGGAACTGTCGGTCGACGAACGGCGGCGTTTGCTCAAGGCCAACTTCGCCTCTACCGGCATCGCCTTCTTCGAAATGGCCATGAGCTGGTGGTGGCCCAAGGCCAGGCTCGCGCGCCTGGCCCATATCGAGGGGCTGGAGCATCTGCAGGCCGCCCAGCAGGCGGGGCAGGGCGCCATCCTCATGGCGGTGCACTTCACCACCCTGGAAATCGGCGCCGCGCTGCTGGGCCAGCAGCACACCATCGACGGCATGTACCGCGAGCATGGCAACGCGTTGTTCGATTTCATCCAGCGCAGCGGCCGTGAGCGGCATAACCTTGACTCGCTGGCGGTGGAGCGCGAAGACGTGCGTGGCATGCTCAAGCTGCTGCGTTCGGGCCGGGCGATCTGGTACGCACCCGACCAGGACTACGGCGCCAAACAGAGCATTTTCGTGCCGCTGTTCGGCATCCCCGCAGCCACGGTAACCGCCACCACCAAGTTCGCCCGGCTGGGCAAGGCGCAGGTTATTCCGTTCACCCAGAAGCGCCTGGAGGATGGCAGCGGCTATCGTCTGGTAATCCACCCGCCACTGGCGGATTTCCCAGGCGAAAGCGAAGAGGCCGACTGCCTGCGTATCAACCAGTGGGTTGAGGGTGTGTTGCGCGAGTGTCCGGAGCAGTACCTGTGGGCGCACCGCCGGTTCAAGTCACGGCCCGAGGGTGCACCACGGCTGTATGAGAAGAAAAAGCGCTGAAAAATAGCTGATCCAGGAAGGAGTTCATGGCCCCACCCCCGGTAACCGGTCTTATCCTTTCTGGCGGCGGCGCCCGCGCCGCCTATCAGGTTGGCGTCCTTGCCGGCATTGCCGAGTTGCTGCCTGCCGGCGCACATAATCCGTTCCCGGTCATTGTCGGTACCTCTGCCGGTGCCATCAACGCCGTTACCCTGGCCAGCGGCGCCACTCATTTCAACGAGGCCGTACAACGGCTTACTGCCTTCTGGCAGAACTTTCGCAGCCATCTGGTCATCCGCAGTGACTGGCCCGGAGTCGTTCGCCAAGCCAGCCGTTTCGTTGGCCATAGCCTGCTGGGCCTGGGTGGCCAGGCGCCGGTGGCGCTGCTGGACAGCAGCCCACTGCGCAGCCTGCTGGAGGCACACTTGAACATGGATGGTATCGGCCATTCTCTGGCGGCCGAGCAGTTGCGCGCCGTGGCCGTCACCGCCTTCGGCTACGAGTCCGGCCAGGCGGTCACCTTCTACCAAGGGCGCGGCACCATCGAAGCCTGGCTGCGCCATCGCCGCATCGGCGTGCCCACGCCATTGACTATCGACCACCTGCTGGCCAGCGCGGCCATTCCGCTGCTGTTTGCGCCGGTGCAGTTGGGCGACGAATATTACGGTGACGGTGCGGTGCGCCAGTCGGCGCCGATCAGCCCGGCCCTGCACCTGGGTGCCAGCCGGGTGCTGGTGGTCGGGGTCAGCGGCAACCCGCAGCGGCCGGCACCGCCGTTGCCCACTCAGCGCGTGTTCAGTGGCCAGCAGCCGAGCCTGGCGCAGATCGGTGGGCACATGCTCAACAGCACGTTCATCGACAGCCTGGAAGACGACATCGAGTTGCTGCAGCGGCTCAACCACCTGAGCCGCTTGCTGCCAGCGCACTTGGATGCCCGGCGCCTGGGGCTGGCGCCGGTCGAGGTGCTGGTCGTGGCGCCCAGCCAGCCGCTGGACGAAATCGCCGCCCGGCACCGGCGTGAGCTGCCGGCGGCGTTGCGCTTGTTCCTGCGCGGGCCGGGGGCTACGCGGACCAGTGGGGCGGGGGTGTTGAGCTATCTGCTGTTCGAGGCGAGTTATTGCAGTGAACTGATCGAGTTGGGGCGACGGGATGCTTTGGCCAAGAAGCGGGAGTTGTGTCAGTTCCTGGGGATTTGACGTTGTCAGTTACGGCCCATTCGCGGGTTCATCGAGGCGGCGAACCGCCGCGAATGGGCCGGCACAGGTTACTCGGCTATCTGCAACTTGCGCGCCTGGGTATACACATACCGCACCTTTTCATACTCGAACGGCGAGTTCAGCTGGCCATAGCGGAACTTGGTGGTGTAGCGCTTATCCACCACCTGCAGGGCAAAAATTTCCGGGTGGTCGGTGCTGGTTTCGGGCACGTTCAGGTAGTTGATGGCCTGCTCGCCCGCATAGTCCACCACCAGCCCGGTGGTATCGCGCAGGTTCGATGGCCCCAGCACCGGCAGCATCAGGTAGGGCCCGTCTGGCACACCGTAGAAGCCCAGGGTCTGGCCAAAGTCTTCGCTCTGGCGTGGTAGGCCCATGCTGGTCGCCGGGTCCCATAGCCCGCCCACACCAATGATGGTATTGAACATCAGCCGGGCAGTGATCTCTGCCGAGCGCTTGACCTTGAGCTGCAGCACACTGTTGAACAGGTTCGGCACATCGCCCAGGTTGTTGAAGAAGTTGCTCACCCCGGTACGCACGAAGCGCGGGGTGACGTACTGGTAACCACTCACCAGCGGCAGCAGTACCCATTGGTCCAGCCGGTAGTTGAAGTGGTAGACGCGCCGGTTGATCGACTCCAGCGGGTCGTACACGTTCAACGCTTCCAGGGTGGAGCGCTCGAACTCGCGCTGGTCCAGCCCCGGGTTGAATTTCAGTTCGCGCAGCGGGTCGAGAAAACCGTCGGCTTCGGGCGCCAGTGGTGCGGCGGTCACTTGCGGGTCGGCCTCGATCACGCTGGCCCGAGGGGCGGTTTCGGCGGCCAGGGCTTGGCCGGCGGCCAGCAGGGCAGTGGCGAAGAGGAGTTTGTTAACCACGGAAGAACTCCAGCATGGCGTCACTGTTGACGCGGTAATTGAGGTTGCCGCAGTGGCCGCCGTGGGGGTAAAGGGTCAGGCGGTCACCGAACACCTGGCGCAGGAAGCCGATGTCACCCGGGCCGAGGATGACGTCGTCGGCGTTGTGCATCACGGCGATCTTGTCGCTGCTGCGCAGGTAGTCTTCCAGGGCATACAGGCTGACCTGGTTCACCAGTTGCAGGATGCTGTTGCCATCGGTGCGCGCACGCCACATGGGGATCACCTGCTCGGTCATGTAGCAGTCGAAGTCGCACTGCAAGGCGCGTTTGAAGAACGGCGTGAGGCTGCTGCCTTCGGTGATCGGGAACTTCGGCGGAATGATCAGGCCACGGCGGTTGATCAGGTCGGAGGTGAAGGCAATGTCGGCCGCGGAGAAACGGAACGAGGTGCCGATCAGCATGGCCATCTGCTCGTTGGACAGGTGCTGGCGCGACTGCTGGAAGTCATACAGCAGGGCGTCGTTCAGGTCGATGTAGCCCTTGTCCTGGAAGTAGCGAGTGAGCTTTTGCAGCATCAGCTCATAGAACGTGGTGCTGCGGTCGATGCCCTTGACCTGGGTTTGCACCAGTTTGTCCAGGTTGTTGATCGAGGTGTACAGGTTGACCGGCGGGTTCAGCAGCAGCACGCGCTTGAAGTTGAAGCTGCGGCGGGTTTCGTCCAGGTGGCTGACGAAGGCGGCGTCGAGCGCGCCCAGGCTGTAGCCGGTGAGGTAGAACTCGCTGATTGGCAGGCGTGGGTGCTGGGCGCGCACGGCCTGCATGACCCGGTACATGTCTTCGGCGTCTTCCTGGCTGACGCCGGGGGTGGCAAAGCGCGAGGCGGCGCTCATGAAGTCGTAGCTGGTGGGTGACGACAGCTGCACCACGTGGAAACCAGCCTGGTAGAACAGCTTCTTCAGGTACTCGTTGATGCTGCTGCTGTAGGGCGCACCGGTGCCAGCAATGATGAAAATCAGTGGTGCCTCGTGATCCTGGCGGGCCAGGCGGTACTTGAGCTTTTTCACCGCCCAGAAGTTGTCGGGCAGGGTGAACTCGCGCTCCGGGCGCAGGTTGAGGCTGTAGTCGGACTGGTTGATTTCGTCGTCGCTGGGCAGGGTCGGGCGCTGGTCCGGCGGCGTGGTGGCGATGGTGGCTTCGAACGGGTTGGTCAAGGGGTAGCCGTAGCTCGCGGCGTCGATATCCCGCGCTGAAGCGGCCACAGCCATAAGCAGGCTGCCGAGCAAGGCAGCGAGGCGCAAAGATCGAAGCATGTAATCCCCCAAAAGAACGCAAGGTCGAGCAGTGTGCAGGCTAGGACCACATCAACGCAGGCAAAGTTGCCTGGCGCGGTGGCCTTTGGTGTGCTGGTTATCTGCAACATAGCTGCAGGTTTGTGATTTTGCCTTACAACCGGGCTTAAGCGATCATGGATGAATTCGATTACCGCTATTGGAGAACTGGATGTCTCGTTCGCTGCCGGCTGCGCTGCTGGTACTGCTTCTGGGGTTGTGGCTCGCGGCCAGTTACGGCGTGCGCTATGGGCTGATGGAGGATGGCCAGTGGGTAGGGCTGTGCACGTCGCCTGCGGCGTATTGGCAGTGTGAAGTACGCGCGCTGCTGGGCTTGGGTATTCATCATCAGGTGTTGGCCTGGAGTGGGTTGGCGTTGGCGCTGCTGGCACAGGTGGTTTCCGGCCGCGCCGGCTGGTGGCTGGCGGTGGTGGCATTGGTGTTCGCGGTGCCGGCGTTGGTGTTGTACACCGCCAGCATTGCCGTGTTTGCGCTGGTGCTAGCGGGGCTGCGGCTTGTAAGAAAAGCCAAGGCGACGCGGTCTGTGTAGGAGCGGCCTTGCGTCGCGATGGGCCGCGCAGCGGCCCCGGCAATCTGTGCTGCTTCTCGAATTCTGGGGCCGCTTTGCGGCCCATCGCGACACAAGGCCGCTCCTACAGTTACCTGTGTTTTCAGGCTTTTCGAGTCATTCGCAAGCTCCGCCACAACGCTGCTGTCATCAGCACACTCACTACCGCCCAGATCAAGGCCTGCTGGTTCTCCAGCCCTTCCACGAACAGCTGCGGCGCCACCCCGGCGCCGACGATGAACGCCAGCAGCGCCACCTCCGCCCGCCGCGCCCTTACCGGCCACAGCACATACACCAGCGCCGGCAACGCCAGCGCAGCGCTGGGGAAGCTGCGGTAGCGCGGGTCGAACACCATCGCCAGCATGCTCACCGCTGCGGCAAAACCCGCCGCCAGCAACAGCCAGCCGGCCCGCGCCTGCAGCCAGGCGAATAAACGTTCGCGCCAGCCGGCCCGTTGCGCCAAGGCCAGCAGCGCATGGGCCAATACCAGCAGGTTCAGCCCGGCCAGTGCCACCGCCCACACCCACTCCCCGACAAAGCGTGCATGGGTGCGCATCAACTCGCCCCACAGCCCCAGGCAAACCGCGCCAAACGCCGCCAGCAGTGGCAGCAACACTGCCGCCTGCACAGTCGCGGGGCGCCCGGCGAGCATCAACATGACCAACATCAACACCGCACTCGCCAGCAACCACTGTGGCCAGTAATGCAGGTTGCTCACCGGCCCTTCGAGCACGCCCTTGTCCTGCCGGTCGGCATCGTAAAGCCCCCAGTAACCGCCTACAGCACCTTCGTTGGCACGCTTCCACGGCTGGTCGAAGGCTTCGATCAGGTTGTAGCGCCAGCCGTTGCTTTCGGCCATGGCCACAAAGCCGCGAATGAAGCGCGCCTCGTTGGCTCGGCTGGGCACAGCGGTCTCGCGCTGGCGGCCTTCGCTGGGCCAGCCGGTTTCGCCGATCAGGATGTCCTTGGGCGCGAAGCGCGTGCCGAACACCCGGCGCACGTCGGCAACGTGGGCCAAGGCATCGTCGATGCCGCGCGGTTCGTCCTCCCAGTAGGGCAGCAGGTGGATGGTCAGGAAGTCCACCGCCGGTGCCACCTGCGGGTGCTGCAGCCAGAAATCCCAGACATCGGCGTAGGTCACCGGCACTTTGACCTGTTGCTTCACTCGGGCGATCAGCTTGGCCAGGTGTGCACCGGTCACCTCTTTGCGCAGCAGTGTCTCGTTGCCGACGATCACCGCGCTGACCACATCCGGGTTGGCGTTGGCGGTGGCGATCAGCAGGTCGATTTCCTTGTCGGTGTCGGCCGGGTGAGCGTTGACCCAGGCGCCCAACATCACCTTCAGGCCATGCTTGCGTGCCAGCGCCGGGATTGCCTCAAGGCCGCTCATGGAATAGGTGCGGATGCACTGGAATCGCTCAGCCAGCAAAGCAAGGTCGGCGTCCATCCGTGCCGGGCGCAGCTGTAATGGCTGGTCGTAGGGTGACTGGTCTTTGTCGAACGGCGTGTACGAGGCGCACTGCAGCTTGTGCGTCGGGCTGGCCGCATCGGCCAGGTGTACCGGCTTACCCAGCCCGTACCAGAGCCCTCCAAGCCCAAGCAGGGCCAACAGGCAGGCAAGCAGGTACAACGGCAACAGCAGGCGGGCAGAACTGGGCATCGGGCGGTCCATCGTCAGGCGCAAAAGGGTAGATAGTAGCCCGGCGCCAATGCTTTGGCATGCAAGGATCGCGCAGGCCGGCGTAGGCCGATGGCGCTAATGGCACAGTGCTGTCGCATATGGGGCGGGTGCAGGTCGCAGCTGGATCAGGTCGACCTGTGTTGCAGGAAGATGATGCAATCTCCAAGACCTGACGAGGGGATGCTTTGATGGCGACTTTGAAAAAAATGCGACGTTTCCTGGGTGTGGGCACCGCCCTGGTAATGGCCATGAGCGCTGCACAGGCAATGGCTAAAGAAGTAAGCATAGGTTACGTGGATGGTTGGGCCGACAGCGTGGCGACCACCAACGTGGCCGCCGAAGTGATCAAGCAAAAGCTCGGCTACGACGTGAAGTTGCAGGCCGTGGCCACGGGGATCATGTGGCAGGGCGTGGCAACCGGTAAACTCGATGCCATGTTGTCGGCCTGGCTGCCGGTGACCCATGGCGAGTACTGGACCAAGAACAAGGACAACGTGGTCGACTACGGCCCGAACTTCAAGGATGCCAAGATCGGCCTGATCGTCCCCGAGTACGTCAAGGCGGTGAGCATCGCCGACCTCAAGACCGATAGCAGCTTCAAGCAGAAGATCGTCGGCATTGACGCAGGCTCCGGTGTGATGCTGAAAACCGACCAGGCGATCAAGGACTACGACCTGACCGGCTACAAGCTGCAGGCCAGCTCGGGCGCCGCGATGACTGCGGAACTGGGCCGTGCCTACGCCAAGCAGCAGTCGATTGCGGTGACCGGTTGGGTTCCGCACTGGATGTTCGCCAAGTGGAAGCTGAAGTTCCTCGAAGACCCGAAAGGTGTGTATGGCGCGGCGGAAACCGTGAACAGCATCGGCAGCAAGGAACTGGCGACCAAGGCTCCGGAAGTGGCGGAGTTCCTGAAGAAGTTCAACTGGCAGTCCAAGGACGAGATTGGCGAGGTGATGCTGGCGATTCAGGAAGGTGCCAAGCCTGAAGCCGCGGCCAAGGATTGGGTGGCCAAGCACCCTGATCGTGTGAAGGAGTGGACTGGCAAGTAACAACCCGTTACTGCCAATTTTGCTTCTTCGCGGGTAAACCCGCTCCCACAGGTACTGCGCAGGTTTCAACGCCTGTGTGATCCCTGTGGGAGCGGGTTTACCCGCGAAAGGGCCGCCACTTTGTTACGCAATCGGTAAAACACCGTTGCATCTAAGACTAAGGTCGTCTGGTTGGCGTTCAATAGCCGCATAAAGTAAGGGCGTGGGTTCCATCCCCTATCTGTGCTGCTAGGACAAAAACAATGAACGACAGCATTTACCTCTCGATACAAAACAGCCCCCGTTTCAAGGAGCTGGTTACCAAACGCGAACGGTTCGCCTGGGTGCTCTCGGCGATCATGCTCGGCCTGTACTGCGCCTTCATCCTCCTGATCGCCTACGGTCCTCACATACTGGGCGCCAAGCTCAGCCCTGAGTCGTCGATTACCTGGGGCATTCCCCTGGGCGTCGGCCTGATCGTTTCGGCATTCGTCCTGACCGCCATCTACGTACGCCGCGCCAACGGCGAATTCGATGAGCTGAACAAGGAAATCCTGAAGGAGGCGCAACAATGATTCGCCACGCCAAAGCCCTGGCCGTACTGGCCTGCGGAGCCTTCGCACCCGCCGTGTGGGCCGCCGATGCCCTGACCGGCGAGGTGCAGAAACAACCGCTGAACGTTTCCGCCATCGCCATGTTCGTGGCCTTCGTCGCCTTCACCCTCGGCATCACTTACTGGGCCTCCAAACGCAACAAGTCGGCAGCGGACTACTACGCGGCCGGCGGCAAGATCACCGGCTTCCAGAACGGCCTGGCGATTGCTGGCGACTACATGTCGGCGGCCTCGTTCCTGGGTATTTCCGCGTTGGTGTTCACCTCTGGCTACGACGGCCTGATCTACTCGATCGGTTTCCTGGTCGGCTGGCCAATCATCCTCTTCCTGATTGCCGAACGCCTGCGCAACCTGGGCAAGTACACCTTTGCCGACGTGGCCTCGTACCGCCTCGGGCAGAAGGAAATCCGCACCCTGTCGGCCTCCGGTTCGCTGGTGGTGGTGGCCTTCTACCTGATCGCGCAAATGGTGGGTGCCGGCAAGCTGATCGAGCTGCTGTTCGGCCTGGACTACCACGTGGCGGTCATCCTGGTCGGTATCCTGATGTGCCTGTACGTGCTGTTCGGCGGCATGCTGGCCACCACCTGGGTACAGATCATCAAAGCTGTGCTGTTGCTGTCCGGTGCCAGCTTCATGGCGCTGATGGTGATGAAGCACGTGGGCTTCGACTTCAACACGCTGTTCTCCGAAGCCATCAAGGTGCATGCCAAGGGCGAGGCGATCATGAGCCCCGGCGGCCTGGTCAAAGACCCGATCTCGGCGTTCTCGCTGGGCCTGGCTCTGATGTTCGGTACCGCTGGCCTGCCGCATATCCTGATGCGCTTCTTCACCGTCAGCGATGCCAAGGAAGCGCGCAAGAGCGTGCTGTACGCCACCGGCTTCATCGGCTACTTCTACATCCTCACCTTCATCATCGGCTTTGGCGCGATCCTGCTGGTCAGCACCAACCCGGACTTCAAAGACGCCGCCGGCGCACTGTTGGGTGGCAACAACATGGCAGCGGTGCACCTGGCCAATGCGGTAGGTGGCAGCGTGTTCCTCGGCTTCATCTCGGCGGTGGCTTTCGCCACCATCCTGGCGGTGGTTGCCGGCCTGACCCTGGCCGGTGCCTCGGCGGTGTCCCATGACCTGTACGCCAGCGTCTGGCGCAAGGGCAAGGCCAACGACAAGGACGAGATCCGCGTGTCGAAGATCACCACCGTCGCGCTGGGCGTGCTGGCGATCGGCCTGGGCATCCTGTTCGAGAAGCAGAACATCGCCTTCATGGTAGGCCTGGCCTTCTCCATCGCCGCCAGCTGCAACTTCCCGGTACTGTTGCTTTCGATGTACTGGAAGAAACTGACCACCCGTGGCGCCATGATCGGCGGCTGGCTGGGCCTGGTGAGTGCGGTGACGCTGATGATCCTCGGCCCGACCATCTGGGTGCAGATCCTCGGCCACGAGAAGCCAATCTACCCGTACGAGTACCCGGCGCTGTTCTCGATGGCCATTGCCTTCGTCAGCATCTGGTTCTTCTCGGTCACCGACAAGTCCAAGGCTGCTGATGACGAGCGTGCGCTGTTCTACCCGCAGTTCGTGCGTTCGCAGACGGGCCTGGGTGCCAGTGGGGCAGTGTCCCACTAAAAAAACGCTTCTTGCTTGAACACAACGCCCCGTCAATCGGGGCGTTGTCGTTTTGGTCCTGCGCCAGGCGTGGCGTCAAATCATGCCAAGCAACAACAACACCAACAGAATCACCAGCACCACACCAACGATGCCCGACGGGCCATAACCCCAACTGCGCGAGTGCGGGAAGACCGGTAAGCCACCAATCAGCAGGAGGATCAGGATGATGATCAGAATCGTGGTCATGACAGAATCCTTGCGTGGTTGAGGGTCAAGGGCCTCGGACTGCTGGCCTCTTGTATGTTCGGACCGGTGCCGCTTGTGAAAGATTCCATCTGTGTGCTGCCTGCACTGGCCCCGTCGCTGGCTGGGCCGGGACTGACCGCATGGTCATGCCCGGCCATTCACTACCCTGATGAACCCTGCCTGCCTACTCGGCCTTGATTAGACTCGTGGCACAACCACTTGAAACAAGGCCAGCCACCATGCAAAACCGCATCATGATCACTGGCGCCGGGTCCGGCCTCGGTCGCGAGATCGCCCTGCGCTGGGCGCGCGAGGGCTGGCGCCTGGCGCTGGCCGATGTCAACGAAAGCGGCCTGCGCGAAACCCTGGAGCGGGTGCGCGAAGCCGGCGGCGAAGGGTTTGTCCAGCGTTGCGACGTACGCGACTACAGCCAGCTCACCGCACTGGCCCAGGCCTGCACCGAGCAGTTCGGCGGCATCGACGTGATCGTCAACAACGCCGGGGTCGCTTCGGGCGGGTTCTTCGCCGAGCTGTCTCTTGAGGACTGGGACTGGCAGATCGCGGTCAACCTGATGGGCGTGGTCAAGGGCTGCAAGGCGTTCCTGCCGCTGCTGGAGCGCAGCAAGGGGCGTATCATCAACGTCGCCTCGATGGCCGCGTTGATGCAGGGCCCGGGCATGAGCAACTACAACGTAGCCAAGGCCGGCGTGCTGGCACTCTCAGAGAGCCTGCTGGTGGAGCTGCGCCAGCTGGAAGTGGCCGTGCATGTGGTGTGCCCGTCGTTCTTCCAGACCAACCTGCTGGGCTCGTTCCGTGGGCCGAACCCGGCGATGAAGGCGCAGGTTGGCAAGCTGTTGGAAGGCTCGCCGATCAGCGCGGCGGACATTGCCGATTACATCCATCAGCAGGTCGCCGCGGGTGAGTTTCTGATACTGCCCCACGAAGCTGGGCGCCAAGCCTGGCAATTGAAGCGCCAGGCCCCCGAGCGGCTGTATGACGAGATGGCGGAAATGGCGGTGAAAATGCGCACCAAGGCCCAGGCGCGATGAATAATCTGTAGGAGATTTTACCTGGCGGAGTAGGGTTCTTCTGATTCACTGCAGAACTATTGAGTAGGGGAATGCCGACACGGCAGGCTCCGGTTTTCCCTTTCGGTGGAGGACCGGACCATGCTGGTAATAGGACGCGAAGTGGGTGAGACCATCGTGATTGGCGATGATATTCGCATCAGGGTGGTGGAAACCCGTGAGGGGGTGGTGCGCTTTGGCGTGGATGCGCCGCGCGAGGTCCCGGTGCATCGGGCCGAGGTATACAAGCGCATCCAGGAGGCCAAACAAGGCAAGAGCTGCTAGTCAAGCAGCTCACGGGGCACATCGTGCTTGGCCAGCAACTGGCACTGCTGGCTTTCCGGGTCGAACAGGATGAACGCCTGGCCTTTGGCCAGGGCCTGGCGCACCCGCAGCACACGGGTTTCCAGCGGGGTGTCGTCGCCGTTGTCGGTGCCGTCGCGGGTGACGAAGTCCTCGATCAGGCGGGTCAGGGTTTCGGCTTGCAGTTGCTCGTAGGGGATCAGCATGGTGGGTGGTGTCTGAAGTAGGTGTGGCCATGCTACGCGAAACATTCGAGTTTTGGGGCTGCATAACAGCCCCAGGGCCTTCAGCCTTTATTGCCAACCAGGCTATCCACCGTCGGCACCCGCGTATCGCTCTCCATCTGCGCATCATGCTCCAGCTGATGGCTGAAGCGTTCAAGCGACGCATTGGCCGGTTGCGAATCGCTGGCGAACACCGGTGGGCTCAACAGGTACGCCGACAACAACCGGCTCAGCGCTGCCAGGCTGTCGATATGGGTACGCTCGTACCCATGGGTGGCATCGCAGCCAAACGCCACCAGCGCAGTGCGAATATCGTGCCCCGCCGTCACGGCCGAATGGGCGTCGCTGAAGTAATAGCGGAACAGGTCACGCCGCACGGGCAAGTCTTGGTCGCCGGCCAGTTTCAGCAGGTGCCGGGACAGGTGGTAGTCGTAAGGCCCCGACGAGTCCTGCATGGCCACGCTCACGGCATGCTCGCTGGACGCCTGCCCGGGCGCCACCGGGGCGATGTCGATGCCGACGAACTCGCTGACGTCCCAAGGCAGGGCACCGGCTGCCCCTGAGCCGGTTTCTTCGGTGATGGTGAACAGCGGGTGGCAATCGATCAAAGGTTGCCGGCCGCTTTCCACCACGGCCTTCAATGCTGCCAGCAATGCGGCTACGCCAGCCTTGTCGTCCAGATGGCGGGCGCTGATGTGGCCGCTTTCGGTGAACTCGGGCAAAGGGTCGAAGGCCACGAAGTCACCGATGCTCACGCCCAGTGCCTCGCAGTCGGCGCGGGTGGCGCAGTAGGCGTCCAGGCGTACTTCCACATGATCCCAGCTGATAGGCATCTGGTCGATGGCGGTGTTGAAGGCATGCCCGCTGGCCATCAGCGGCAGAACGCTGCCGCGGAACACCCCGGTATCGGTGAACACGCTGACGCGACTGCCTTCGGCGAAGCGGCTGGACCAGCAACCCACTGGCGCCAGGGCCAGGCGGCCGTTGTCCTGCAGCTGGCGCACACTGGCGCCGATGGTGTCGAGGTGGGCGGACACGGCCCGGTCGGGTGAAGTTTGCCGGCCCTTGAGGGTGGCGCGGATGGTGCCACGGCGGGTCAGCTCGAAGGGGATGCCCAGTTCGTCCAGGCGTTCGGCAACGTAGCGCACGATGGTATCGGTGAACCCGGTGGGGCTGGGGATGGCGAGCATTTCCAGGAGCACACGTTTGAGGTAGTCGAGATCGGGTTCGGGGAGTCGTTCGGACATGTCCAGGCCTCCGGTCGGGTTGATATTCCAGGCTGTGGCGCGGTCTTTGTAGGAGCGGCCTTGTGTCGCGAAAGGGGTGCGAAGCGCCCCCAGGATTTCAGCTTCGCTGCTTAGATTGCTGGGGCCGCTTTGCGGCCCTTTCGCGACACAAGGCCGCTCCTACAAAAAGCCGAGCAGTTGTCAGGCCAAAGGTCGGCTATGCGGAAACAGCAAGTCGATAAAGCGCTCGGCCGTTGGCTGCGGTTCATGGTTGGCCAGGCCGGCACGTTCGTTGGCCTCGATGATCACGTACTCCGGCTGCCCGGCGTCACGCACCATGAAGTCCAGCCCCACCACCGGAATTTCCAGCGCCCGAGCAGCGCGCACAGCAGCGTCGGCCAGTACCGGGTGCAGGCGCTCGGTGACGTCTTCCAGGGTGCCGCCGGTGTGCAGATTGGCGGTGCGCCGCACGGCCAGACGCTGGCCGGCAGGCAGCACGTCGTCATAGCCCAAGCCCGCCGCGCGCAAGGTGCGCTCGGTTTCGTCGTCCAGCGGGATGCGGCTTTCGCCACCCGTGGCGGCCTGGCGCCGGCGGCTCTGGGCCTCGATCAACTGGCGCACACTGTGCTTGCCATCGCCCAGCACCTGCGCCGGGTGACGGATGGCGGCGGCCACCACTTCGTAGCCGATCACCACGATGCGCAGGTCGAAGCCGGCATGGAAGCTTTCCAGCAACACGCGGCTGTCGAACTGGCGGGCGTGCGCCACGGCCCGGGTGATGTCGTCGATGCAGGTCAGGTTCACCGCCACGCCCTGGCCTTGCTCACCGTCGACCGGCTTGACCACGACTGCGCCATGCTCGTCGAGAAACGCCAGGTTGTCGTCGGCATTGCCCGCCAGTTGCTGCGCCGGCACCTGCAGCCCAGCGTTGTGCAGGGCGTGCTGGGTCAGGCGCTTGTCTTGGCACAGGGTCATGGTCACGGCACTGGTCAGGTCGCTGAGCGATTCACGGCAGCGAATGCGCCGCCCACCCAGGCTCAGCGTGAACAGGCCGCCAGCGGCGTCATCCACCTGTACTTCGATGCCCCGGCGCAACGCCTCGTCGACGATGATGCGGGCATAGGGGTTAAGGTCGGCTTGCGGCCCGGGCCCGAGGAACAACTGCTCGTTGATGCCATTTTTGCGCTTGACCGCAAAGGTGGGCAGGTTGCGAAAGCCCAGCTTCTGGTACAGGCGCTTGGCCTGGCGGTTGTCGTGCAGCACCGACAGGTCGAGGTAGGCCAGGCCCCGGCTCATGAAGTGCTCGATCAGGTGGCGCACCAGCACCTCACCCACGCCTGGGCGGGTGCAGTGCGGGTCCACGGCCAGGCACCACAGGCTGCTGCCATGCTCAGGGTCATCGAACGCCTTGGCGTGGTTCAGGCCCATGACGCTGCCGATCACAGCGCCGCTGTCTTCGTCTTCGGCCAGCCAGTACACCGGGCCGCCCAGGTGCCGAGGGGTCAGTAGTTCGGCGTCCACCGGCAGCATGCTGCGTGCCTGGTACAGGGTGTTGATCGCCTGCCAGTCGGCGGGGTTCTGCGCCCGGCGCACGCGGAAGCCGCGGAACACCCGCTGCGCCGGGCGGTAGTCGGTGAACCACAGGCGCAAGGTGTCGGACGGGTCCAGGAACAACTGCTGTGGGGCCTGGGCCAGCAATTGCTGGGGCGCGGCCACGTACAGGGCGATATCGCGCTCGCCGGGGCATTCGTCGAGCAAGTCCTCGGCCAGCGAAACCGGGTCGGGGTAGGTGTGGCCGATCAGCAGCCGGCCCCAGCCGCAGTGCACGGCTCGCGGCTGGTCGTGGGGCTGGCTGCCGTCGCCGGCCAGGCGCGCCTGCAGGCGCTCATAGGACGGCGCCTGGCCGCGCAGCAGGCGCTGCCCGTAAGCGATTTCATGGGTTTTCATCGGTCAGATTCCTTGTTCGCTCAGCCACAGGTTCAGCGCCGCCAGCTGCCACAGCTTGGAGCCGCGCAGCGGCGTCAGCTGGCCATGCGGGTTGCTCAGCAGGCGGTCGAGCATGGCTGGGTTGAACAGCCCACGGTCCTGGCTGGGGTCGGTCAGCAGCTCACGCACCCAGCCCAGGGTGGCGCCTTCCAGGTGTTTCAGGCCCGGCACCGGGAAGTAGCCCTTTTTGCGGTCGATTACCTCGTGCGGGATCACCCGCCGTGCTGCCTGCTTGAGCACCTGCTTGCCGCCGTCGGGCAGCTTGAAGCGCGCCGGGATGCGTGCCGACAGTTCCACCAGGCGGTAGTCGAGGAATGGCGTGCGTGCTTCGAGGCCCCAGGCCATGGTCATGTTGTCCACCCGTTTGACCGGGTCGTCGACCAGCATCACCGTGCTGTCCAGGCGCAAGGCCTTGTCCACCGCGTCCCGTGCGCCGGGGCGGGCGAAGTGCTCGCGCACGAAGTCACCGGCGGCGTCGGTTTCCAACAGCCAAGGGGCCTGTACGGTATCGCGGTACTCGGCATGGCTGCGGTCGAAGAAGGCGTCGCGGTAGGCGGCAAAGGCATCCTCGGCGCCGGCCACCTGCGGGTACCAGTGGTAACCGGCGAACAGTTCGTCCGCGCCCTGGCCGCTCTGCACGCCTTTGCAGTGCTTGGCCACTTCCCGCGACAGCAGGTAGAAGGCGATGCAGTCGTGGCTGACCATCGGCTCGCTCATGGCGCGGAACGCGGCCGGCAACTGGTCGATGATTTCGTGTTCGGCAATGCGCAGTTGGTGATGGCGGGTGCCGTAGTGCTTGGCGATCAGGTCGGAATACTGGAACTCGTCGCCGCGCTCGCCGCCGGCGTCCTCGAAGCCGATGGAGAAGGTCGACAGGTCGTCCACGCCCACTTCGCGCAACAGGCCCACCAGCAGGCTGGAATCGACCCCGCCGGACAGCAACACACCCACGTCGACGGCAGCCCGTTGGCGAATGGCCACGGCGTCACGGGTGGCGTCGAGCACGCGGGTGGTCCAGCCTTCCAGGTCGAGATCGCGCTCGTCCGGGTTGGCGCCGTATTGCAGTTGCCACCAGGTCTGGCGCTCTACTTCGCCATGCCGGTCAATGCGCATCCAGGTGCCGGGTTCCAGCTTTTGCACGTTGGCCAGCAGGGTGCGCGGTGCTGGCACCACGGCGTGGAAGTTCAGGTAGTGGTTGAGCGCCACCGGGTCGAGCATCGGGTCGATGTCGCCGCCCTTGAGCAGCGCCGGCAGGGTAGAGGCAAAGCGCAGGCGCTCGCCGTTGCGCGACAGGTACAAGGGCTTCACGCCGAGGCGGTCGCGGGCCAGGAACAGGCGCTGGTTATCGCGCTCCCAGATGGCCAGGGCAAACATGCCGTTGAGCTTGGGCAGCAGTGCCGCGCCCCAGGCGTGGTAGCCCTTGAGCAGCACCTCGGTATCGCCGTCGGACCAGAAGCTGTAGCCCAGGTCTTGCAGTTCCTGGCGCAGTTCGGGGAAGTTGTAGATGGCACCGTTGAAAGCCAGTGACAGGCCCAGGGTGTTGTCGACCATCGGCTGCGCCGAGCCATCGGACAAGTCCATGATTTTCAGGCGCCGGTGGCCAAGGGCAATCGGGCCTTGGCTATGGAAGCCCCACGCATCCGGGCCGCGTGGCGCCAGGTGATGGGTGATGCGCTCTACCGCAGCCAGGTCGGCTGGGCGAGGGGCTTGGTCGATAGGGGTGAAACGCAACTCTCCTGCTAATCCGCACATAAGTCCTTACCGGTTTTTCCGTTGGGGAGGTGGTGCCCCGGATTAGGGCACCTTCAGGAACTGACCTGTGTGCTTTGCGAGAGTTTTAGAACAATCTGTTATATGACGTTGAGTCCTGGGGGGCACTACGCCCCGAGAGCTATCACTTGCCCCGAATCAGCCTACGCAAGGCGAACCGGTTCGGATGACAAGCTTCTGCCACCGCGCGGGGCAACGGCAACGGTTCCCCGCACACCCAGGCCGCCACCAGCTCGCCACTCAACGGCGCTGTGATCAACCCGCGCGAGCCATGCCCACTGTTCACGTACAACCCGCCCAGCCATGGGCAGGCCACATCCGGCACCTGCCGCGCATCCCGGCCCAGCACCGCATAGGCCTCGGCAAACGCCTGGCTGTCGGCCAGCGGCCCGACGATTGGCAAGTAATCCGGGCTGGTGCAACGGAACGCTGCACGCCCCTGCAGCTGTTCAGCGTCCAGTTCAGCCACGCCCAGCCGCTGCGCCAGGTCGACGGAAATCTCGTCCAGCAGCGCCAGGTTGCCCTGGTGTTCGGCCACCGTCGGCGCAAGGTCTTCGCTGTGGAAATCAAAACTCGCGCCCAGGGTATGTTCATCCCCGCGCGGTGGTGCCACATAGCCTTCCGCGCACACTACGGTACGCAGCGCCCGGCTGCTGGCGGTGGCCGGCAAGCGGGTGATCTGCCCACGGATGCGCTTGAGCGGCAACTGCGCGCAAGGCTCGAAACGGCGCACATCGGCAGCGCCGGCCAGGACCACCACCGGTGCGCTGGCCAGCAGGCGATCGCCAGCCCAGGCTTGCCATTGTTGACCAATGCTGCGCAGCTCGATGACGTCCTGGTGGGTCAGCAGGCGAATACCTGGGTGCTGCAACTGCTGCTGGCACAGCGCCGGCGGGTGCACCCAACCCCCTTCGGGGTAGAACAACCCACCGGCTGGCAAGGCCACCCCGGCGATGGCTTCGGCCTCGGCGCGCTCCAGCGCGTGCAGCAAGTCGTGGTCGAAGGCGGCGGCCAGTTTGCCCTGGCGTTCGGCCTCCTTGGCGTCGAAGGCCAACTGCAGCACGCCGCAGGCATCCCAGTCCTGGCCACGTTGCAAGCGCTGGAGCTGGCGCCGCGTGTAGCCGAACCCGGACAGAATCATCTGCGACAGCGCGGTGCCATGGGCAGACAGCTTGAGGTACAGCACCCCTTGCGGGTTACCCGAAGCTTCCTGGGCCGGAGCTTCGTGGCGCTCCAGCACGGTGACCTGCCAGCCACGCCGGGCCAGGCTGGCAGCGGTGGTGCTGCCGGCGAGCCCGGCACCGATCACCAGCGCTTCGCGCGGCCCTTGTGCAACCGCTGGGCGTGCGTACCAGGGGGCTTTGGGACCGGGGACGGGGCCGACGTAGGCGCCGCTCATCACCTCCCACTTCTTGCCGATGCCTGGCACCTTCTTCATGGCGAAGCCAGCTTCGACCAGGCTGCGGCGTACCCAGCCGGTGGTGGTGAACGTGCCCAGCACAGTGCCCGGATGCGATAGCCGCGCCAGCTGCGCGAACAGCTCTGGGGTCCACATGTCGGGGTTCTTGGCGGGGGCGAAGCCATCGAGGAACCACACATCGATCTGTGCATCGAGTTGCGGCAGCTGTTCCAGCACATCGCCGATCAACAGCGTGAGGGTGACCCGGCCATTGGCGAAGGTGAACTGCTGAAAACCTGGGTGTACCGCCACGTATTGCTCCAGCAGCGGCTCGGTATAGGCAGCTAGCTCAGGCCACAGGCTTACGGCGCGGGCCATGTCAGCGTGGCCAAGGGGGTACTTTTCGACGCTGACGAAGTGCAGGCGCGCGTCGCGGTGAGCGTGCTGGTCGAACAGCTGCCAGGCGCAGAAAAAATTCATCCCGGTGCCAAAACCGGTTTCGCCGATCACCCCGCAGGTATGCGGCGCCAGGTTGGCAAAGCGCTCGGCCAGGCGGGTCTGGCCGAGGAACACGTGCTTGGTTTCTTCAATGCCTTCGTTGACCGCGAAATAGACGTCGTCGTATTGCCGCGAGTGGGGGCGGCCCTGGTCGTCCCAGTCGATCTGGGCGTGCTGGAGGAGGGTGGACATGGTTGGCTCGGTTGCAGCGGATGGCGAGATTTTATGTCATCCGGGTCAGCTGTGGGAGCGCGTTCATTCTCGAACAGGCCAGTACAGGCAGAGATGAAATCCGCTAGTCTTGGTTATCCATTGAAGGAGCCAGTGCATGTTCGAATCTGCCGAAATCGGCCACAGCATCGACAAGGAGGCTTACGACGCCGAGGTGCCCGCTTTGCGCGAGGCCCTGCTCGAAGCCCAGTACGAACTCAAGCAGCAGGCGCGTTTCCCGGTGATCGTGCTGATCAACGGCATCGAAGGCGCCGGCAAGGGTGAGACGGTAAAACTGCTCAACGAGTGGATGGACCCGCGCATGATCGATGTGCTCACGTTCGACCAGCAGACCGACGAGGAACTGGCCCGGCCACCCGCCTGGCGTTACTGGCGGGCCTTGCCACCGAAGGGGCGGATGGGCGTGTTCTTCGGCAACTGGTACAGCCAGATGCTGCAGGGGCGGGTGCATGGGGTGTTCAAGGACGCCGTGCTCGATCAGGCCATCATGGGCGCCGAGCGCCTGGAGCAGATGCTGTGTGACGAAGGTGCGCTGATCATCAAGTTCTGGTTCCACCTGTCCAAGAAGCAGATGAAGGCACGGCTGAAATCGCTCAAGGACGACCCGCTGCACAGCTGGAAGATCAGCCCGCTGGACTGGCAGCAGTCAGAAACCTACGACCGGTTCGTGCGCTTTGGCGAGCGCGTGCTGCGCCGCACCAGCCGCGACTATGCCCCGTGGCATATCGTCGAAGGGGTCGACCCGAATTATCGCAGCCTGGCGGTGGGGCGCATCCTGCTGGAAAGCCTGCAAGCCGCCCTGGCCAACAACCCCAAGGGCAAGCACCAGGGCAACGTGGCCCCGCTTGGCCGCAGCATCGACGACCGCAGCCTGCTTGGCGCCCTGGACATGACCTTGCGCCTGGACAAGGCCGACTACCAGGAACAGCTGGTCACCGAACAGGCCCGCCTGGCAGGCCTGCTGCGTGACAAGCATATGCGCCGGCACGCGCTGGTGGCGGTGTTCGAAGGCAACGACGCCGCCGGCAAAGGCGGTGCCATCCGCCGCGTGGCGGCTGCGTTGGACCCGCGCCAGTACCGCATCGTGCCGATTGCCGCACCCACCGAAGAAGAGCGCGCCCAGCCGTACCTTTGGCGGTTCTGGCGGCATATACCGGCGCGTGGCAAGTTCACCATCTTCGACCGTTCCTGGTATGGCCGGGTGCTGGTGGAGCGGGTGGAAGGCTTTTGCAGCCCGGCCGACTGGATGCGCGCGTACAGCGAGATCAACGACTTTGAAGAGCAGTTGGTGAACGCCGGCGTGGTGGTGGTCAAGTTCTGGCTGGCGATTGACCAGCAAACCCAGCTGGAGCGCTTCGAAGAGCGCGAGCAGATCCCATTCAAACGCTACAAGATCACCGAGGAGGACTGGCGCAACCGTGACAAGTGGGGCGAGTACACCCAGGCAGTGGGCGACATGGTCGACCGCACCAGCAGCGAGATTGCACCGTGGACGCTGGTGGAGGCCAATGACAAGCGCTGGGCGCGGGTGAAGGTGTTGCGCACCATCAACCAGGCGCTGGAAGCGGCGTTTGCCAAGGACAAGAAATAATCGAAGATCCTGGTTGCCTGTTCTGGCCTCTTCGCGTTTTTACCCGCGAAGAGGCCAGAACAGGCATCACATTTGCCAAGCCATGCCGCCGAAGAATGACCTGATGAATTCTTTTCTCGGCACGCTTTCCCGCCACGGCCCTCCAAGTCCGTAGAATCCAATCACCCCCACCACGGGTTTGATCGAGGATTTTATGCACACCACTTCCGGCCGCTGGGGCTATGGGCTGTTCCTGGCGCTTCTGACGGCGCTGCTCTGGGGTATCTTGCCGATCAAGCTCAAGCAGGTGCTGCAAGTGGTCGACCCGATCACCGTCACCTGGTATCGCTTGTCGGTCTCCGGCGGCCTGCTGTTCGCCTGGCTGGCGGCTCAGCGGCGCTTGCCGTCCGTGCGCAAACTTACGCCCAAGGGCAAAGGCCTGGTGGTGCTGGCCGTGCTTGGCTTGATGGGTAACTACGTGCTGTACCTGATCGGTCTCAAGCTGCTCAGCCCCGGCACCGCGCAACTGGTGGTGCAAATCGGCCCGGTGCTGTTACTGGTGGCCAGCGTATTCGTGTTCCGCGAGCGCTTCAGCCTGGGGCAGGGCGTGGGCCTGCTGATTCTGCTGGCGGGTTTTGGGCTGTTTTTCAACCAGCGCCTGGAAGAACTGCTGACGTCGCTGGGCACCTACACCACCGGGGTGCTGACTATCCTGCTGGCCACCAGCATCTGGGTGTTCTACGCCCTGAGCCAGAAGCAATTGCTGACCGTATGGCATTCGCAACAGGTAATGATGGTGATCTACCTCAGTTGCGCCGCGCTGCTCACGCCTTGGGTGCACCCGCTGGAAGCGCTGCAACTGACCCCAGTGCAAGGTTGGCTGCTGCTGGCCTGTTGCCTGAATACCCTGGTGGCCTATGGCGCGTTTGCCGAAGCGCTGGCGCACTGGGAGGCGTCGCGAGTGAGTGCCACCCTGGCGCTGACGCCGCTGGTGACCTTTGTCGCGGTGGCGCTGGCGGCGGTGATTTGGCCAGCGTACGTACATGCCGAGGACATCAATGCCCTGGGCTATGTGGGAGCGGTAACCGTGGTGTTCGGCTCGGCGGTGGTGGCGCTGGGGCCATCGCTGGTGGCCGGGTGGCGGGCCCGCAAAGCGCGATTGGCCCAGGTTCATTAAGCCTACGCGCTCCCACAATGCCCGGGTAATGAGCGGCTGGCCGAGTTAGCCATGCCCCCCTGGGGCCAGCATGTTCTCTGGCCGCACCCACTGGTCGAACTGCTCATTGGTCAGATACTTCAACTCCAAAGCCGCCTCCCTCAAGGTCTTGCCTTCGCTGTAAGCCTTCTTGGCAATTTCCGCCGCCTTGTCATAGCCAATGTGCGGGTTGAGCGCGGTCACCAGCATCAACCCGCGTTCCAGGTGCGCAGCCATCTGCTGGGCATCCGGTTCGATACCCGCCACGCAATGCAGCTGGAAATTGCGGCAACCATCGGCCAGCAATTCGACCGATTGCAGCAGGTTATGAATGATTACCGGCTTGAACACGTTCAACTGCAAATGCCCCTGGCTGGCGGCAAAACCAATCGCCGCGTCATTGCCCAGCACCTGGCAGGCCAGCATCGACAGTGCCTCGCACTGGGTCGGGTTGACCTTGCCCGGCATGATCGAACTGCCCGGCTCGTTGGCCGGCAGGCGCACCTCGGCCAGCCCCGCGCGCGGGCCAGAGCCCAGCAGGCGCAGGTCGTTGGCGATTTTCATCAGGGCTACAGCCAGGGTCTTCAGGGCCCCGGCCAGGCTGGTCAGCGGTTCGTGGCCAGCGAGGGCGGCAAACTTGTTGGGCGCGGTGACGAATGGCAGCCCGGACTCCGCCGCCAACTCGGCAGCGATGGCTTCGGCAAAACCATGCGGGGCGTTGAGCCCGGTACCCACGGCGGTACCGCCCTGGGCCAGTTCACACACCGCCGGCAGGGTGGCGCGGATGGCGCGCTGGGCGTAGTCGAGTTGCGCGACGAAGGCCGAAACCTCCTGGCCGAAGGTGATCGGTGTGGCGTCCATCATGTGCGTGCGGCCGGTTTTCACCAGCTTGTGGTGGCGCGCCGACAACTCGGCCAGCCCTGACGACAGCTCGGCGATCGCTGGCAGCAGCTGTTCATGCACTGCCTGCGCAGCAGCAATGTGCATGGCCGTGGGGAAGCAGTCGTTGGAGCTTTGCGAGCGGTTGACGTGGTCGTTGGGGTGTACTGGCGCCTTGCCGCCACGGCCTTTGCCGGCCAGCTCGTTGGCGCGCCCGGCAATAACCTCGTTGACGTTCATGTTGCTCTGGGTGCCGCTGCCTGTTTGCCAGACGACGAGCGGGAACTGGTCATCGTGCTTGCCATCCAGCACTTCATCGGCGGCCTGTTCGATCAACCGGGCGATGTCGGCCGGCAGGTCGCCATTGCGGTCGTTGACGCGCGCCGCGGCCTTCTTGATCAGTGCCAGGGCGTGCAGCACCGCGAGGGGCATGCGTTCCTTGCCAATGGCGAAGTTGATCAGCGAACGCTGGGTCTGCGCACCCCAGTAGGCGTCCTCCGGAACTTCGACCGGGCCCAGGCTGTCTGTCTCGATACGGCTCATTCTGTACTCACTCCTGTGTAGTTCGAAATCGCAGTTTAGGCCCTGATTCGACCGAGCGGTTCCGTCGCTCGTCGTGCCACTTGAGCACATCGCCACCACGGCGCAGAATGCTCTACTCTGAGGTACCCGCCTCCGTCTCTTTGAAGGAAATGCAATGACCCGTCTCCGTGTCCTTTGTGCCGCCGTTGCCCTGGTTTGCGCCAGCGGCCAGGTACTCGCTGCCACCGCCAGCCACAACGCTGCTGCCGAGAAATTCCTGACCCTGGCCAACGCCGACAAGCTGGGCACCCCGGTGTACATGCAAGTACAGCAAATGTTCGCCCAGCGTTTCGCCCAGACCAAGGCCCCGGCCGCCAAACAGCCGGTACTGGAAAGCTACCAGGCCAAGGCCAACGCGGCACTGGACAACGCCATCGGCTGGAACAAGCTGAAGCCGAAGATGGTCGACCTGTACACCCAGACCTTCACCGAGCAGGAGCTCAAGGACCTGGTCAAGTTCTATGAATCGCCACTGGGCAAGAAAGTGCTGCGTGAAATGCCCAAGGTTACCCAGCAGTCGGCGCAGCTGACCCAACAGAGCCTGGAACCAGCAGTGCCGGTGGTGAACAAGCTGCTGGAAGACATGACCAAGGAACTGGACCCGAACGCAGGCAAGGCCGCCGCCCCTGCGAAGAAGTGAGTACGCCGCAATGACCATGCAACAGCGTATCGAACAGCAGTTGGCCACGCTGGCGCCGCAACACCTGCAAGTGCTCAACGAAAGCCACATGCACAGTCGTGGTCAGGAGACCCACTACAAAGCAGTGATCGTCAGCGAGCAGTTTGCCGGGTTGAACAGCGTCAAGCGCCACCAGAAGGTCTATGCCACCATGGGTGAGCTGATGGGTGAGATCCACGCCCTGGCTATCCACACCTACACCGCCGAAGAGTGGGTCAAGGTCGGCGTTGCACCGGCCTCGCCGGTGTGTGCGGGCGGCGGGCACTGAAACCTTTTTGTCGTTCTGGTAGAATTCGCAACGCGCCGCTTGTCGGCGCGTTTTTATTTGTCAATCCGGTCCGCCCCTTACGAGGGCAACCACCTGGAGAATCTGCTTCATGTCCCAAGCCATCGTCGTCGCGGCGCTGTACAAGTTCGTCACCCTGGAAGACTACATCGAGCTGCGCGAGCCGCTGCTGCAAGCCATGCTCGACAACAACGTCAAAGGCACCCTGCTGCTGGCCCACGAGGGCATCAACGGCACCGTGTCGGCCACCCGCGAAGGCATCGACGGCCTGCTGGCCTGGCTGCGCAACGATCCGCGCCTGGTCGATGTCGACCATAAAGAGTCGTACTGCGACGAACAGCCCTTCTACCGCACCAAGGTCAAGCTCAAGAAAGAAATCGTCACCCTCGGCGTGCCGGGCGTAGACCCCAACCAGGCAGTCGGCACCTATGTCGAGCCCAAGGACTGGAACGCCTTGATCAGCGACCCGGAAGTGCTGCTGATCGACACCCGTAACGACTACGAAGTGGCCATCGGTACTTTCAAGGGCGCCATCGACCCGAAGACCGAAACCTTCCGTGAATTCCCGGAGTACATCAAGGCCAACTTCGACCCGAGCAAGCACAAGAAAGTGGCCATGTTCTGCACCGGTGGCATCCGCTGTGAAAAAGCCTCCAGCTACATGCTCGGTGAAGGCTTTGATGCGGTCTATCATCTTAAGGGCGGCATCCTGAAATACTTCGAGGAAGTGCCTCAGGAAGAAAGCCTGTGGGACGGCGACTGCTTCGTCTTCGACAACCGCGTCACGGTGCGCCATGACCTGAGCGAAGGCGAGTACGACCAGTGCCACGCCTGCCGCCACCCGATCAATGCACAGGAGCGTGCGTCCGAGCACTATTCGCCAGGTGTCAGCTGCCCGCATTGCTGGGACACCCTGAGCGAAAAGACCCGGCGCAGTGCCATCGACCGGCAGAAGCAGATCGAGCTGGCCAAGGCCCGCAACCTGCCGCACCCGATCGGTTACAACTACAAAGCCGAGGCCTGATGCATGTCTGCACGCCTGATCTATGTGATGGACCCGATGTGCTCCTGGTGCTGGGGTTTCGCGCCAGTGGCCGCGGCCCTGATCGCCCAGGCGCGTGAGGCAGGCGTTGCCACCCGTCTGGTGCCGGGTGGGCTGCGTACCGGCGGCAGCGCCTTGGACAGCTCCACCCGCAAGTACATCCTCGAACACTGGCAGGCGGTGGCTGAGGCTACCGGCCAGCCGTTCCGCTTCGAGGGTGCCATGCCCGACGGCTTCGTCTACGACACCGAGCCGGCCTGCCGTGCTCTGGTCACAGCCCGTGAGCTGGACGCCGAGCGCGTCTGGCCGCTGCTGGCGCTGATCCAGCGTGCGTTCTACGAGCAAGGCATGGATGTGACCACCGCGCCACAGCTGGTCGAGCTGGCTGAACAGGCCGGCTTCGACCGTGCCGTGTTCGCCGAAACCTTCGCCCGTGCCGACACCCGTGCTGCCACAGCGGCCGACTTCGCCTGGGCGCAGGACCTGGGTATCGCCGGCTTCCCGACCCTGTTGGCCGAGCGCAACGGCCAACTGGCCTTGCTGACCAACGGCTATCAGCCGCTGGAGCGCCTGCAACCCTTGCTCGGCCGTTGGCTGCAGCAGGCTGCCTGTGCTTGATGTGCCTGGGTCACCCGACCCGGTGCCGGGCAAGCCATACAGTGCGGCCGATCGACTGAGCTGGGCGGAAATCCGCCGCCTGGCCCTGCATCACAAGAAAAACCTCTGGTCTGCCAACCTCATCGCTGTGCTGGCGGCATGCTGCAGTGTGCCCATTCCGCTGCTGCTGCCGTTGCTGGTGGATGAGGTGCTGCTCGGCCATGGTGATGCCGCGTTGAAGTGGATGAACCACCTGCTGCCGTCCAGCTGGCAGGTGGCCGCCGGCTACATTGGCCTGATGCTGGCACTCACCCTGTGCCTGCGCCTGGCTGCGCTGGCGTTCAACGTGATTCAGGCCAAGCTGTTCGCCGGCTTGGCCAAGGATATCGTCTACCGCCTGCGCATTCGCCTGATCGAGCGGCTCAAGCGTATTTCGCTGAAGGAATACGAAAGCCTGGGCAGCGGCACGGTGACCACCCACCTGGTCACCGACCTGGACACCCTCGACAAGTTCGTCGGCGAAACCCTCAGCCGCTTCCTGGTGGCCATGCTGACCCTGACCGGCACGGCAGCCATCCTGATCTGGATGCACTGGCAACTGGCCTTGCTGATCTTGCTGTTCAACCCGCTGGTGATCTACTTCACCGTGCAGTTGGGCAAGCGGGTAAAACACCTGAAAAAGCTCGAAAACGACAGCACCGCGCGCTTTACCCAGGCACTGGCGGAAACCCTCGATGCCATCCAGGAAATCCGCGCGGGCAACCGCCAGGGCTATTTCCTTGGCCGGTTGGGCTTGCGTGCCCGTGAGGTGCGCGACTACGCCGTGGACTCTCAATGGAAAAGCGACGCCAGTGGCCGTGCCAGTGGCCTGCTGTTCCAGTTCGGCATCGACATCTTCCGCGCCGCGGCGATGCTTACCGTGTTGTTTTCAGACTTGTCGATCGGCCAGATGCTGGCGGTGTTCAGCTACCTGTGGTTCATGATCGGCCCGGTGGAGCAACTGCTCAACCTGCAATATGCCTATTACGCCGCCGGTGGTGCGCTGAGCCGCCTCAACGAGCTGCTGGCGCGTGACGACGAGCCGCAGTACCCCGCCGCCAGCGACCCGTTCGCCGGTCGCCAGACCGTGGGTATCGAAGTGCGCGACCTGCGCTTTGCCTATGCCGACGAGCCGGTGCTGGAGCATCTCGACCTGTCGATTGCCCCGGGTGAGAAGGTGGCGATTGTCGGTGCCAGCGGCGGCGGCAAGAGCACCCTGGTGCAACTGCTGTTGGGCCTTTACAGCGCCCAGGCCGGAACCATCCGCTTCGGCGGGGCCAGCTTGCAGGAAATCGGCCTTGAAACCCTGCGCGAGAACGTCGCGGTGGTGTTGCAGCACCCGTCACTGTTCAACGACAGCGTGCGTGCCAACCTGACCATGGGCCGTGATTGCAGTGACGATGCCTGCTGGCAGGCGCTGCACATTGCTCAACTGGATGCCACCATCGCTGCCTTGCCCCAGGGCCTGGACAGTGTGCTGGGGCGTTCTGGGGTGCGCTTGTCTGGCGGCCAGCGGCAGCGCCTGGCGATTGCCCGCATGGTGCTGGCCGAGCCCAAGGTGGTTATCCTCGACGAGGCCACATCGGCCCTGGATGCCGCCACCGAGTACAACCTGCATCAGGCCCTGGCGCGCTTCCTCAGCGGCCGCACCACGCTGATCATCGCCCACCGGCTTTCGGCGGTGAAGCAGGCTGATCGAGTACTGGTGTTCGATAGTGGGCATGTGGCTGAAGATGGCGACCACCAGCAGCTGATTGCCGAAGGCGGGTTGTATGCCAAGCTGTATGGGCACCTGCAGCAGAGCTGAATTTCAGGATGTACAAATCCCCCGATTCCCTGTCATAAAAATCCCCTCCACAACGATGGCAAATGGCCTACGCTGTGCTTGTCTGGGTTGATTTGCGCCTTATCTGCTCTGTGACAGGGACTCCATGAAGGGACATCGCACTCTAGAAGCGCCAAAGTTGCTCGGTATCACCTGGCCCTTCATCGCCGTTGTGGTCCTCCAGGTGGCGTTGGGCAGCCTCAGCCTTTATACGCTCTCGGCCGTGCGCGCGTATGTCGCGGGCGAAAGCCTGTGGTCCAAGGCGCAGAAAGACGCCATCTACTACCTCAACCTGTACGCTGAAACACGCGACGACAGCACCTACCAGCGTTATCGCCAGGCCATTACCGTACCTCAGGGCGACCATCAGTTGCGCGAGGTGCTCGACCGCCCCAACCCTGATCTGGAGGCCGCGCGCCAGGCAGTGCTGCAAGGGGGCAACCACCCTGACGATGTCGAGCGGATCATCTGGTTCTACCGCAATTTCCGCAACGTCAGCTACATGCAGACGGCCATCGACTACTGGGATGTCGGCGACGATTACCTGGCCAAGCTGGATGTGCTGGCTGGCGAGATGCGCCAGCGCTTGAGCAGTGGCCCGGTTGATGCCGGCACGGTCAGCGACTGGAAGGCGCGTATCGTCACCATCAACGAAGGGGTCACGCCTGCGGCCAAAGCGTTCAGCGATGCCTTGGGCGAAGGCTCGCGCATGTTGCTGCGGGTGCTGCTGATCACCAACCTGCTGACGGCAATGGTGCTGATTACCATTGCCTGGCGCCGATCCAGCAAGCTGCTGGCTCAGCGCCAGGCATTTGCCAGCGCCCTGCAGGAAGAAAAAGAGCGGGCGCAGATCACGTTGCAAGCCATCGGTGATGCGGTGATCACCACCGATGTGGAGGGCAGTATCGGCTACATGAACCCGGCCGCCGAGCAATTGACTCACTGGCAAGCCAGCCAGGCGCTGGGCCTGCCGCTGTCGGCAATGTTCAGCCTGGTTGACGAACAGGCCGAGGAGGAGGGTCGCAGCCTGGTCGAGCAGGTGCTCAGTGGCAGCCTCAAGGGCGGCGCGGAACACGCCAGGTTGATTCAGCGGCTGGACGGCAGCACCGTGTCAATCAACCTGGTCGGTTCGCCTATCGTCAGTGACGGCCAGGTCAGCGGTATCGTACTGGTGCTGCACGACATGACCCAGGAGCGGCAGTACATCGCCAACCTGTCCTGGCAGGCCACCCACGATGCGCTGACCGGGCTGGCCAACCGCCGCGAGTTCGAATACCGCCTGGAGCAGGCGCTCAACGGCCTGGCGCGCCAGGCCGGGCGGCACTCGCTGATGTTCCTCGACCTCGACCAGTTCAAGCTGGTCAACGACACTTGCGGCCATGCCGCTGGCGATGAGCTGTTGCGGCACATTTGCGCCGTACTGCAGTCCGGCCTGCGCGAAGGCGATACCTTGGCGCGGCTGGGTGGCGACGAATTTGGCGTGTTGCTGGAAAACTGCCCGCCCGATCAGGCCGAGCGCATCGCCGAGCAATTGCGCCAGATGGTGCAGAGCCTGCACTTCGTGTGGAAAGGGCGGCCGTTCGTCACCACGGTCAGCATCGGGCTGGTGCACATGGCCCAGGCCCCGGGCACGCTGGAGGCTTCGCTGCGCGCTGCCGACATGGCGTGCTACATGGCCAAGGAGAAGGGGCGCAACCGTGTGCAGGTGTACCATGCCGATGACAGCGAACTGTCCATGCGCTTCGGCGAAATGGCCTGGATCCAGCGCTTGCATGTGGCTTTGGAAGAAAACCGCTTCTGCCTGTATGCCCAGGAAATCGCCCCGCTGAAAAGCTTCGAAGGCCCGGGGCACATCGAGATTCTGCTGCGCCTGCACGACGAAAGCGGCCGTACCATCCTGCCCAGCAGCTTTATCCCGGCGGCCGAACGCTACGGCCTGATGACCGCGCTTGACCGTTGGGTGGTGCGCAATGTGTTTCTGGTCATACGCCAGTGCCTGGACGAAGGGCGCGAAGGGCCGTTGTCGATCTGTGCGATCAACCTGTCGGGGTCGAGCATCGGCGACGACAAGTTTCTCGAATACCTGCAGCGGTTGTTCGTCGAGTACGCCATCCCGCCGCGAATGATCTGCTTTGAAATTACCGAAACCAGTGCCATCGCCAACCTGGGCAGCGCCATCCGTTTCATCAACGAGTTGAAGGGGCTGGGTTGCCGCTTTTCGCTCGATGATTTCTGCGCTGGCATGTCCTCGTTCGCCTATCTCAAGCATTTGCCCGTGGATTACCTGAAGATTGACGGCAGTTTCGTCAAGGACATGCTCGACGACCCGGTCAACCGGGCCATGGTCGAGGTCATCAACCATATCGGCCATGTGATGGGTAAGCGCACCATTGCCGAGTTCGTCGAAACACCCTTGATCGAGCAGGCCTTGCAGGAAATTGGCGTGGATTACGCCCAGGGCTACCTGATCGAACGCCCCCAGGTGTTCACCTGTGACAGTCTGCAGCGCCAACGGATCGCCGCCCGGCCTCTGTTGCAGCGGGCACCTGGCACGTTTCGCTAGCTAGAAATCACAAGGATCAAGGAGCTGAAAGTGATTGATGCATTCGTACGTATCGGGCCTTTGATGGACCCTGCCAGTTACCCCCAATGGGCCCAGCAACTGATTGAAGACTGCCGCGAGAGCAAGCGTCGGGTGGTGGAGCATGAGTTCTATGCGCGTCTGCGCGATGGCCAGCTGAAACAATCGACCATCCGTCAGTACTTGATCGGTGGCTGGCCGGTGGTGGAGCAGTTTTCGCTGTACATGGCGCATAACCTGACCAAGACCCGCTACGGCCGGCACCAGGGCGAGGACATGGCCCGGCGTTGGCTGATGCGCAACATTCGCGTCGAGTTGAACCATGCCGACTACTGGGTAAACTGGTGCCAGGCGCACGGCGTGCACCTGCACGAATTGCAGGCGCAGGAAGTGCCTCCCGAGCTGAACGGCCTGAACGACTGGTGCTGGCGGGTGTGTGCCACCGAGAACCTGGCCATTTCCATGGCGGCGACCAACTATGCCATCGAAGGCGCGACCGGCGAGTGGTCGGCGGTGGTGTGCTCGACCGATACTTACGCGCAAGGCTTCCCGGAAGACCAGCGCAAGCGGGCGATGAAGTGGCTGAAGATGCACGCCCAGTATGACGATGCGCACCCGTGGGAGGCGCTGGAGATCATCTGTACCTTGGCCGGTGAGAACCCGACGCTGGGGCTGCGTACCGAGTTGCGCAGGGCGATTTGCAAGAGTTACGACTGCATGTACCTGTTCCTGGAACGGTGCATGCAGCTGGAAGGGCGCCAGCAGGGGCGTATGCGCCCGGCGTTGGCGGCGGGTTAGGGCCTTGGGGCCGCTGCGCGGCCCATCGCGACGCAAGGCCGCTCCTACAAGAGATCGCGTACCCTTGTAGGAGCGGCCTTGCGTCGCGATGGGCTGCACAGCAGCCCCGGCAATCTCAAGCCTTACTGGGCGTTGAGCGCTTGCCCGTTGACTGCTTTGCTGTCCGGCCCCATCAGGTACAGATACACCGGCATGATCTCTTCCGGCAGCGGGTTGTTCTGCGGGTTCTCGCTGGGGTAAGCCTGAGCCCGCATCGCCGTACGCGTGGCGCCCGGGTTGATGCTGTTGGAGCGCACCGGCGCCACGCCTTCCAGTTCGTCGGCCAGAGTCTGCATCAGGCCCTCGGTGGCGAACTTCGACACGCCGTAGGCGCCCCAGTAAGCCCGGCCCTTGCGCCCGACGCTGCTGCTGGTGAACACCACCGAGGCGTCTTCCGACAGCTTCAGCAGTGGCAGCAAGGTGCTGGTGAGCATGAAGGTGGCATCGACGTTGATGTGCATCACACGCATGAAGTTGTCGCCCGACAGCTGCTCCAGCGGCGTGCGCGGGCCGATGATCGAGGCATTGTTCAGCAGGCCGTCGAGGCGGCCGAACTGGTCTTCGATCATGACCGCCAGCTCGTCGTACTGGTGGGGCAGGGCGGTTTCCAGGTTGAACGGGATGACCACCGGCTGTGGGTGCCCGGCGGCTTCGATCTGGTCGTAGACCTCGTTCAGGTTGGCCTCGGTCTTGCCCAGCAGCAGCACGGTGGCACCCAGTGCGGCATAGGCCTTGGCAGCAGCAGCACCAATGCCACGGCCGGCGCCGGTCACCAGAATGACCCGGCCTTGCAGCAGGTCGGGGCGGGCGGTGTAGTCGAACATTGTGTATTCCCTGTCTCTAGTTCAGCAGCCGCACAGCGCGCTGTCGATCACTTTGCGCAGCTCCAGCGGGTGGTCCACCACCACGTCGGCGCCCCAGTTGTTCGGGTTGTCCTCTGGATGAATATAGCCGTAGCGCACCGCCGCCGTGCGGGTGCCAGCGTCGCGGCCAGACTCGATGTCGCGCAGGTCGTCGCCGACGAACAGCACGCTGGCCGGGTCCAGGTTCAAGGTTTTGCAGGCCAGGATCAGCGGTTCGGGGTCGGGTTTGCTGTTTTTCACGTGGTCCGGGCAGATCAGCAGTGCCGAGCGTTCGGCCAGGCCCAGTTGCTGCATGATCGGCTCGGCGAAGCGTACCGGCTTGTTGGTGACCACGCCCCACAGCAGGTTGCCTTTTTCGATGTCGGCCAGCAGCTCGGCCATGCCATCGAACAGTTTGCTGTGTACCGCGCAGTCGCGTTGGTAGCGCTCGAGGAACTCCAGGCGCAGGGCCTCGAAGCCTTCGGTTTCCGGGTCCATGGCAAACGTGGCGGCAACCATGGCGCGCGCGCCGCCAGAGATCACGCCGCGGATCAGGTTGTCGTCAACGGCCGGCAGGCCGCGCTCGGCGAGCATGGCCTGGCAAATGGCGATGAAGTCCGGCGCCGTGTCGAGCAAGGTGCCGTCCATGTCGAAGAGTACTGCTCGCAAACGCATGCTTATTCCTCGCGCAGGGTCTGGATCATGTAGTTGACGTCGACGTCGCTGTTGAGCTTGTAGTGCTTGGTCAGCGGGTTGTAGGTGAGGCCGATGATGTCCTTTACCTGCAGGCCGGCATCGCGGCTCCAGGCACCCAGCTCGGACGGGCGGATGAACTTCTTGAAGTCATGGGTGCCGCGCGGCAGCATTTTCAGAATGTATTCGGCGCCGACGATGGCCAGCAGGTAGGCCTTGGGGTTGCGGTTGATGGTGGAGAAGAACACCTGGCCGCCAGGCTTGACCATGCGGTAGCAGGCGCGAATCACCGAAGACGGGTCGGGCACGTGCTCGAGCATTTCAAGGCAGGTGACCACGTCGAACTGTTCAGGCATTTCCTCGGCCAGCGCTTCGGCGGTGATCTGCCGGTATTCCACCTGCACGCCCGACTCCAGCTGATGCAGTTGGGCCACTGCCAGCGGTGCCTCGCCCATGTCGATACCGGTGACCGTGGCGCCGCGCAGGGCCATGGCTTCGCTGAGGATGCCGCCGCCACAGCCTACGTCCAGCACTTTCTTGCCGGCCAGGCTGGCCCGCTCGTCGATCCAGTTGACGCGCAGCGGGTTGATTTCGTGCAGCGGCTTGAACTCGCTTTCGCGGTCCCACCAGCGGTGGGCCAGCGCTTCGAACTTGGCGATTTCGGCGCGGTCGACGTTGCTCATTGAACAGTCCTCTGAAACTTCGCAAAATTGCGCCGGAGTATACCCGAGCGCTCAGCCCCAAGGGTCGCTATAATCGCCGGCTTTTGATATCCGAACGACAGGGAGAGGTGATGCGCGAGCGACTTTTGGCGGCGGAGAAGGTGACCGCGATCCGCTGGCAGGGCGGCGCCTTGCACCTGCTCGACCAGCGTCTGCTGCCGTCGCAAGAGCGCTGGCTGGCCTGCGACAATGTTGCGCAGGTGGCTGCGGCGATCCGCGACATGGTGGTGCGTGGGGCTTCGGCCATCGGCATTGCCGCCGCCTACGGCCTGGTGCTGGCCCTTGAAGAGCGGCTGGCCCAGGGTGGCGATTGGGAGATGGACCTGGAAGAAGACTTTCTCACCCTGGCCGAAGCGCGCCCCACTGCTGCCAACCTGTTCTGGGCGCTGAACCGCATGCGCGAGCGCCTGCTGCGCCTGCGAGCGGACGAAGACGTGCTCGCCGCGCTGGAAGCCGAAGCCGTGGCTATCCATGAAAGCGACCGTGAAGCCAACCTGACCATGTCCCAGCAAGGTATCGAGCTGATCCGTCGCCATCAGGGCAATGCCCAGGCCTTGCTCACCTACGGCAACGCCGGCGCCCTGGCCAGCGGCGGCTTTGGTACCGCACTGGGGGTTATTCGCGCCGGTTACCTGGAGGGCATGGTCGAGCGGGTCTATGCCGGCGAGACCCGGCCCTGGTTGCAAGGCTCGCGCCTGACCGCCTGGGAGCTGGCCAACGAAGGCATCCCGGTGACCCTGTGCGCCGATTCGGCGCTGGCCCACCTGATGAAGACCAAAGGCATCACCTGGGTGGTGGTGGGGGCGGACTGCATTGCCGCCAACGGCGACGTGGCCAGCAAGATCGGCACCTATCAGCTGGCGGTCAGCGCCATGCATCATGGTGTGCGGTTCATGGTGGTAGCGCCGAGCACCAGCATCGACCTGAACCTGGCCACGGGCGAGGATATCCCGTTGGAGGAGCGTGACGCCGACGAGTGGCTGGACTTTGGCGGTGCCCCGGCGGTGCCGGATGTCGAGGTGTTCAACCCGGTATTCGACGTGACCCCGGCCGACCTGATCGATGTGATCGTGACCGAGCGCGGCATCGTCGAGCGCCCGGATACTGCCAAGCTGGCCCAGCTGATTTGCCGCAAGCGGTTGCACTGATGCCTGTATTGCCTGTACCGCCGCGAAGAGGCCGGTACAGGCAATGAAAATTCAAGATTCAAACCCACCTGAGACCACCTGCCACATCTCCCCACCGCCCCCGCCTTTGTGATAACATCCGGCAGTTTCCAGGACCGCCCATCACGGCGGCCTTCATTGCGCAGATCCATGGCACAACTCATTGATTTGTCGTAAGTCGTCGCACCCATATGCGCTGCGGCGGCGAGCTTCGTTCGGCCCTTGATGGAGCTGCGAAGTTTCACCAGAAAAAGGAATCAGGCTTCTCATGGGCGAACTGGCCAAAGAAATCCTCCCGGTCAATATCGAAGACGAACTGAGACAGTCTTACCTCGACTACGCGATGAGCGTGATTGTCGGGCGAGCGCTGCCCGATGCGCGTGACGGCTTGAAGCCCGTGCATCGTCGCGTTCTCTATGCGATGAGCGAACTGGGCAACGACTGGAACAAGCCGTACAAGAAATCCGCCCGTGTGGTCGGTGACGTGATCGGTAAGTACCACCCGCACGGCGACATCGCGGTCTACGACACCATCGTGCGTATGGCCCAGCCGTTCTCGCTGCGCTACCTGCTGGTCGACGGTCAGGGCAACTTCGGTTCGGTGGACGGCGACAACGCCGCGGCCATGCGATACACCGAAGTGCGCATGACCAAGCTGGCCCACGAGCTGCTGGCCGACCTGCACAAGGAAACCGTCGACTGGGTGCCCAACTACGACGGCACCGAGCAGATTCCGGCGGTCATGCCGACCCGTATTCCCAACCTGCTGGTCAACGGCTCCAGCGGTATCGCCGTGGGCATGGCGACCAACATTCCGCCGCACAACCTTGGCGAGGTCATCGACGGCTGCCTGGCGCTGATCGACAACCCGGACGTCACCATTGATGAACTGATGCAGTTCATCCCTGGGCCAGACTTCCCGACTGCCGGCATCATCAACGGTCGCCAGGGCATCATCGAGGCCTATCGCACCGGCCGGGGCCGCATCTACATGCGTGCCCGCTCCGAGATCGAAGACATCGACAAGGTAGGCGGCCGCCAGCAGATCGTTATCACCGAGCTGCCGTACCAGCTGAACAAGGCACGCCTGATCGAAAAGATCGCCGAGCTGGTCAAAGAGAAGAAGATCGAAGGCATTACCGAGCTGCGCGACGAGTCCGACAAGGACGGCATGCGCATCGTCATCGAGCTGCGTCGCGGCGAGGTGCCGGAGGTGGTGCTCAACAACCTCTATCAGCAAACCCAGCTGCAGAGCGTGTTCGGCATCAACGTGGTGGCATTGGTCGATGGCCGTCCGCGCCTGCTCAACCTCAAGGACCTGCTCGAAGCGTTCGTCCGTCACCGCCGTGAAGTGGTGACCCGCCGTACCGTGTTCGAGCTGCGCAAGGCCCGTGAACGTGGCCACATCCTTGAAGGCCAGGCGGTCGCGCTGTCCAACATCGACCCGGTCATTGCCCTGATCAAGGCCTCGCCGACCCCGTCCGAAGCCAAGGAAGCCCTGGTTTCCACGCCGTGGGAATCCAGCGCCGTGCAGGTCATGGTCGAGCGCGCTGGCGCCGACTCCTGCCGCCCAGAGGACCTGCCGGAACAGTACGGGCTGCATGATGGCAAGTACTTCCTGTCGCCTGAGCAGGCTCAGGCCATTCTCGACCTGCGCCTGCACCGCCTGACCGGCCTGGAGCACGAGAAGCTGCTGGCCGAGTACCAGGAAATCCTCGAGCAGATCGGCGAACTGATCCGCATCCTCAGCAGCGCCGAGCGCCTGATGGAAGTGATCCGCGAAGAGCTGGAAGCCATTCGCGCCGAATACGGCGATGCCCGTCGTACCGAAATCCTCAATGCCAGCCACGACCTCAACTACGGCGACATGATCCCGGAAGAAGAGCGCGTGGTCACTATCTCTCACGGTGGTTATGCCAAGACCCAGCCATTGTCCGCTTACCAGGCCCAGCGCCGTGGCGGCAAAGGCAAGTCGGCGACTGGCGTGAAGGACGAGGACTACATCGAGCACCTGCTGGTCGCCAACAGCCACGCCACCCTGTTGCTGTTCTCCAGCAAGGGCAAGGTGTACTGGAAGAAGACCTACGAAATCCCCGAAGCGTCCCGTGCTGCCCGTGGTCGCCCGCTGGTCAACCTGCTGCCGCTGGAGGAGGGTGAGCGCATCACCGCCATGCTGCAGATCGACCTCGAAGCGCTGCAGCAGAACGCCGACCTCGACGAAGAGCTGGAAGAAGCGGATGACACCGTGCTCGAAGGTGAGCTGGTAGAGGCCGAGGAAGTCGACGAAGAAGACGGCGACACTCCGGAGTGGGTGGCGGAGCCGACCGGCGCGTACATCTTCATGGCTACCGCCTCCGGCACCGTCAAGAAGACCCCGCTGGTGCAGTTCGCCCGTCCGCGCTCCAACGGCCTGATCGCCTTGAAGCTGAAGGAAGGCGATACCTTGATTGCAGCGGCCATCACCGACGGCGCCAAAGAAGTCATGATGTTCTCCGACGCCGGCAAGGTCATCCGCTTCGCTGAGAGCGTAGTGCGTGAAATGGGCCGTAACGCGCGTGGTGTGCGCGGCATGAAACTGGGTAAAGGTCAGCGCATCATTTCCATGCTGATCCCCGAGTCGGGCTCGCAGATCCTCACCGCGTCCGAGCGTGGCTTCGGCAAGCGCACCCCGCTGTCCAAGTTCCCGCGTCGCGGCCGTGGTGGCCAGGGTGTGATCGCCATGGGTACCAAGGGGCGCAACGGTCTGCTGATCGGTGCTATCCAGGTGCAGGAAGGCGAGGAGATCATGTTGATCTCCGACCAGGGTACGCTGGTGCGCACCCGGGTTGGCGAGGTATCCAGCCTGAGCCGTAACACCCAGGGCGTTACGCTGATCAAGCTGGCGGCTGATGAGACGCTGGTGGGCCTGGAGCGTATCCAGGAGCCGTCCGAGGACGAACTCGATGATGTGGTCGAGGCGGACGAGGAGGGTGTCGAGGCTGAAGCGCCAGACAACGAAGAAGCTGCTGGCGCCGAAGAGGCCCCGCAAGAGTAAGCAAGCGTAAACCCGAGCGGGGCGACCAAGGTCGCCCCGTTTGACTGATTGCAGCAGGCAACAACGAATTTGTTCTATTTGGCAGAGCGAGAGTGGATGTGAGCAAACGAGCCTTTAACTTCTGCGCAGGCCCTGCCGCGCTTCCTGACGCTGTCCTGCAGCGCGCCCAGGCCGAGATGCTGGACTGGCGTGGCAAGGGCTTGTCGGTGATGGAAATGAGCCATCGCAGCGACGATTACGTGGCCATCGCCGAAAAGGCCGAGCAGGACCTGCGTGACCTGCTGTCCGTCCCCTCCAACTACAAGGTGTTGTTCCTGCAGGGTGGTGCCAGCCAGCAGTTCGCTGAAATCCCGCTGAACCTGCTGCCGGAAAACGGTACCGCCGACTACATCGAAACCGGTATCTGGTCGAAAAAGGCCATCGAGGAGGCGCGCCGCTTTGGCAACGTCAATGTCGCCGCCAGCGCCAAGCCATACGATTACCTGGCCATCCCAGGTCAGAACGAGTGGAGCCTGACCAAGAACGCGGCCTACGTGCACTATGCGTCCAACGAGACCATTGGCGGCCTGCAGTTTGACTGGGTGCCGGAAACCGGTGACGTGCCGCTGGTCGTCGACATGTCGTCCGACATCCTCTCGCGTCCGATCGATGTGTCGCAGTACGGCCTGATCTACGCCGGCGCGCAGAAGAACATCGGCCCAAGCGGCCTGGTGGTGGTGATCGTCCGTGAAGACCTGCTGGGCCGCGCCCGCAGCAGCTGCCCGACCATGCTCGACTACAAGGTGTCGGCCGACAACGGTTCGATGTACAACACCCCGGCCACCTACTCCTGGTACCTCTCGGGCCTGGTCTTCGAGTGGTTGAAAGAGCAGGGTGGCGTCGACGCCATGGAGCAGCGCAACCGCGCCAAGAAAGAGCGTCTGTACGGCTTCATCGACAACAGCGATTTCTACACCAACCCGATCAGCGTCAATGCTCGTTCGTGGATGAACGTGCCGTTCCGCCTGGCTGATGAGCGCCTGGACAAGGCCTTCCTCGCCGGCGCCGACGCCCGTGGCCTGCTCAATCTCAAGGGCCACCGTTCGGTTGGCGGCATGCGCGCCTCCATCTACAACGCCCTGGGCCTGGAAGCGGTGGACGCGCTGGTGGGCTACATGGCTGAATTCGAGAAGGAGCACGGCTGATGTCCGAACAGGAGCTCAAGGCGCTGCGCGTACGCATTGACAGCCTCGACGAGAAAATCCTCGAGCTGATCAGCGACCGCGCCCGTTGCGCTGAAGAAGTGGCCCGGGTCAAGACCGCCTCGCTGAAAGAAGGCGAGAAGCCGGTGTTCTACCGTCCCGAGCGTGAGGCTGCGGTGCTCAAGCGCGTGATGGAGCGCAACAAGGGCCCGCTGGGCAACGAAGAGATGGCGCGGCTGTTCCGCGAAATCATGTCGTCGTGCCTGGCCCTGGAAGAGCCGCTGAAAGTCGCCTACCTCGGCCCCGAGGGTACGTTCACCCAGGCTGCGGCCATGAAGCACTTCGGCCACGCGGTGGTCAGCCGGCCAATGGCGGCCATCGACGAAGTGTTCCGTGAAGTGGCGGCCGGTGCCGTCAACTTCGGCGTGGTGCCGGTGGAAAACTCCACCGAAGGTGCGGTCAGCCACACCCTGGACAGCTTCCTCGAGCACGACATGGTGATTTGCGGCGAAGTCGAGCTGCGTATCCACCACCACCTGCTGGTGGGCGAGAACACCAAGACCGACAGCATCACCCGCATCTACTCCCACGCCCAGTCGCTGGCCCAGTGCCGCAAGTGGCTGGACGCGCATTACCCGAACGTTGAGCGCGTGGCCGTGTCGAGCAACGCCGAAGCGGCCAAACGGGTCAAGGGCGAGTGGAACTCGGCGGCGATCGCCGGCGACATGGCGGCCAACCTGTACGGTTTGACCCGCCTGGCCGAGAAAATCGAAGACCGCCCGGACAACTCCACGCGCTTCCTGATGATTGGTAGCCAGGAAGTGCCACCGACCGGTGACGACAAGACCTCGATCATCGTGTCGATGAGCAACAAGCCAGGTGCCCTGCACGAGTTGCTGGTGCCGTTCCACCAGAACGGCATCGACCTGACCCGTATCGAGACCCGCCCGTCGCGCAGCGGCAAGTGGACCTACGTGTTCTTCATCGACTTCGTTGGCCACCACCGCGACCCGCTGATCAAGGCGGTGCTCGAGCAGATCAGCCAGGAGGCTGTGGCGCTGAAGGTGCTGGGCTCTTATCCAAAGGCGGTGCTTTGATTCAAGGTTGCCGGGGCCGCTGCGCGGCCCTTCGCGACACGAGGCCGCTCCTACAGGAGTACGCAGTCCCTTGTAGGAGCGGCCTTGTGTCGCGATGGGCTGCAAAGCAGCCCCCTGCGGTCTCACAGGCTGTCCAGATTTCAGAACAGGGTTCGCACCAGTGGTAAATGCAGCAAAAACCAAACCCGCACCAATCATCAACCGCTTGGTCGTGGTCGGCCTCGGCCTGATCGGTGGCTCGTTCGCCAAGGGCCTGCGTGAAAGCGGCCTGTGCCGGGAAGTGGTCGGGGTCGACCTGGATGCCCCTTCGCGCAAGCAGGCCGTGGCCCTGGGCGTGGTCGACCGCTGCGAAGAAGACCTGGCTGCTGCCTGTGTCGGTGCCGATGTCATCCAGCTGGCCGTGCCAATCCTGGCCATGGAGAAAGTCCTGGCCCGCTTGGCCCAGCTCGACCTGGGTGATGCGATCATCACCGACGTCGGCAGTGCCAAGGGCAACGTCGTTCGTGAGGCGCGCGCCGTTTTCGGGCAGCGCCTGCCACGCTTCGTTCCAGGCCATCCCATCGCCGGCTCCGAGCAAAGCGGGGTAGAGGCCTCAAACGCCACCCTGTTCCGTCGGCACAAGGTGATTCTCACGCCGCTGGTCGAAACCGACCCGGCGGCGCTGGCCTTGGTCGACCGCCTGTGGCGTGCGCTGGATGCCGACGTGGAGCACATGTCGGTCGAGCGCCATGATGAAGTGCTGGCCGCCACCAGTCATCTGCCGCACCTGCTGGCCTTTGGCTTGGTCGATTCGCTGGCCAAGCGCAATGAAAACCTCGAGATCTTCCGGTACGCTGCGGGAGGCTTCCGCGATTTCACAAGAATCGCCGGCAGCGACCCGACCATGTGGCACGACATCTTCCTCGCCAACCGCGACGCTGTCCTGCGCACGCTTGATACATATCGCAGCGATCTCGACGCCTTGCGCGACGCGATCGCTGAAGGGGACGGGCACCAACTGCTGGGTGTATTCACCCGCGCTCGGGTTGCCCGCGAGCATTTCAGTAAAATCCTGGCCCGCCGGGCCTATGTGGACGCTATGAACGCCAACGATCTGATTTTCCTGGCCCAACCGGGTGGCCGCCTGAACGGGCGGATTCGCGTACCGGGCGACAAGTCGATTTCCCACCGCTCGATCATGCTCGGCTCGCTGGCCGAAGGCACTACCGAGGTCGAAGGCTTCCTCGAGGGTGAAGACGCGCTGGCGACCCTGCAGGCATTCCGTGACATGGGTGTGGTCATCGAAGGCCCCAACCATGGTCGAGTGACCATTCATGGTGTCGGCCTGCATGGCCTCAAGCCGCCGCCTGGCCCGCTGTATGTGGGTAACTCCGGTACTTCGATGCGCCTGCTGTCGGGCCTGTTGGCCGGTCAGTCGTTCGACGTGACCATGACGGGCGACGCCTCGCTGTCCAAGCGCCCGATGAACCGTGTGGCCAACCCGCTGCGCGAAATGGGTGCCGTGGTCGAGACCGGTCCGGAAGGCCGCCCGCCGCTGACCATCCGTGGTGGCCACAAGCTCAAGGGGCTGACCTACACGCTGCCGATGGCCAGCGCCCAGGTAAAATCCTGCCTGCTGCTGGCTGGCCTGTACGCCGAAGGCAAGACCACTGTCACCGAGCCTGCGCCTACCCGTGACCACACCGAGCGCATGCTGCGTGGTTTCGGCTATTCGGTCGAAAGCAACGGCCCGGTCGCTTCGCTGCAGTCCGGCGGCAAACTGACCGCTACCCGCATCGAAGTGCCGGCCGACATTTCCTCGGCGGCGTTCTTCCTGGTGGCAGCTTCTATCGCCGAAGGCTCCGAGTTGGTGCTGGAGCACGTTGGCATCAACCCGACCCGTACCGGCGTAATCGACATTCTGCGCCTGATGGGTGGCGACATCACCCTGGAAAACCAGCGTGAAGTCGGCGGCGAGCCAGTGGCCGACCTGCGTGTGCGCGGTGCCAAGCTCAAAGGTATCGATATTCCAGAAGCGTTGGTGCCGCTGGCCATCGACGAATTCCCGGTGCTGTTCGTCGCGGCTGCATGCGCTGAAGGGCGCACAGTGCTACGTGGCGCCGAAGAGCTGCGGGTGAAGGAGTCCGACCGCATCCAGGTCATGGCTGACGGCCTGATCACGCTGGGAATCAAGTGCGAGCCGACCCCGGACGGCATCATCATCGACGGCGGCCAGTTGGGCGGCGGCGAAGTACACGGGCATGGTGACCACCGCATCGCCATGGCCTTCAGCGTGGCCTCGCTGCGCGCCAGTGCGCCGATCCGCATCCACGACTGCGCCAACGTCGCCACCTCGTTCCCCAACTTCCTGGCACTGTGCGCCGAAGTGGGCATCCGCGTGGCGGAAGAGGGCAAGTCGTGAATTCGCTGGCACCGGTCATCACCATCGACGGGCCGAGCGGCTCGGGCAAGGGCACGGTCGCCGGCCTGCTGGCCCGTGAGCTGGGCTGGAAGCTGCTGGATTCTGGCGCGCTTTACCGGTTGCTGGCATTCAATGCCAGCAACCACGGCGTCGACCTGACCAACGAAGAGTTGCTGACCAAGCTTGCCGCCCATCTGGATGTGCAGTTCATCGCCGCCGAGCCCGGTAAGCTGCAACAAATCATCCTCGAGGGTGAGGACGTCAGCAACGTCATCCGTACCGAAACCGTCGGCGCGGGTGCGTCGATGGTGGCCTCGCTGCCGGCCGTGCGTGATGCACTGTTGGTGCGCCAGCGTGAATTCCGCGACGTGCCGGGGCTTATCGCCGACGGCCGCGACATGGGTACCGTGGTGTTTCCGGACGCGCCATTGAAGGTCTTCCTCACCGCCAGTGCGGAGGAGCGCGCACGTCGCCGTTACCTGCAGTTGAAGGGCAAGGGTGAAGATGTTAGTCTGTCGAGTCTGCTGGATGAGATTCGTGCGCGTGATGAGCGCGACACCCAACGTGCAGTGGCCCCGCTGAAGCCAGCGGCCGATGCCATTCAGTTGGACTCTACCGAGTTGTCCATCGAGCAGGTGTTGCAACGTATCAGAAGTGAAATCGCCCAGCGCGATCTCGCCTGATAGCCAGGAAAGCAGGCAGGGGCACCAGTCAACGTCCTGCCGGCTTTCCTTTACTTAAAACGAACCCACATTGTCTGGAATGTGGCTATGGGCGTTTGTTTCGCCCGAATCTACAGGAATTAAAATGAGCGAAAGCTTTGCAGAACTCTTTGAAGAAAGCCTGAAAACCCTCAATCTTCAGCCGGGTGCGATCATCACCGGTATCGTTGTCGACATCGACGGCGACTGGGTTACCGTACACGCTGGCCTGAAGTCCGAGGGCGTCATCCCGCTCGAGCAGTTCTACAACGAAGCTGGCGAGCTGACCATCAAGGTCGGTGACGAAGTGCACGTTGCGCTGGACGCGGTCGAAGACGGCTTTGGCGAAACCAAACTGTCCCGTGAAAAAGCCAAGCGCGCCGAGTGCTGGATTGTTCTGGAAGCAGCTTTCGCCGCCGAAGAAGTGGTCAAGGGCGTTATCAACGGTAAGGTTAAAGGCGGCTTCACTGTCGACGTTAACGGCATCCGTGCGTTCCTGCCGGGCTCCCTGGTTGATGTCCGCCCAGTGCGCGACACCACCCACCTGGAAGGCAAAGAGCTGGAATTCAAGGTCATCAAGCTGGACCAGAAGCGCAACAACGTTGTTGTTTCGCGTCGCAGCGTGCTGGAAGCCGAGAACAGCGCCGAGCGCGAAGCCCTGCTGGAAACCCTGCAGGAAGGCCAGCAAGTCAAGGGTATCGTCAAGAACCTCACCGACTACGGCGCATTCGTGGACCTGGGCGGTATCGACGGCCTGCTGCACATCACCGACATGGCTTGGAAGCGCATCAAGCACCCATCGGAAATCGTTAACGTTGGCGACGAAGTCGACGTACGCGTTCTGAAGTTCGACCGCGAGCGCAACCGCGTATCGCTGGGTCTGAAGCAGATGGGCGAAGATCCGTGGGTAGCTATCACTGCCCGTTACCCAGAAGGTACTCGCGTACAAGCTCGCGTTACCAACCTGACCGACTACGGCTGCTTCGCTGAGCTGGAAGAAGGCGTTGAAGGTCTGGTACACGTTTCCGAAATGGACTGGACCAACAAGAACATCCACCCGTCGAAAGTCGTTCAGGTTGGCGACGAAGTGGAAGTCATGGTTCTGGACATCGACGAAGAGCGTCGTCGTATCTCCCTGGGCATCAAGCAGTGCAAGTCCAACCCATGGGAAGACTTCTCCGGCCAGTTCAACAAGGGTGACAAGATCACCGGTACCATCAAGTCGATCACCGACTTCGGTATCTTCATCGGTCTGGACGGCGGCATCGACGGTCTGGTTCACCTGTCCGACATCTCCTGGAACGAAACCGGCGAAGAAGCCGTACGTCGTTTCAAGAAGGGCGACGAGCTGGAAACCGTCATCCTGTCGGTCGACCCAGAGCGCGAGCGCATCTCCCTGGGCATCAAGCAGCTGGAAGACGATCCGTTCTCCAACTTCGTTGCTGTCAATGACAAGGGCGCTATCGTCAAGGGCATCGTGAAAGAAGTTGACGCCAAAGGCGCCATCGTCACCCTGGCCGACGACATCGAAGCTACTCTGAAAGCTTCCGAAATCAGCCGTGACCGCGTTGAAGACGCGCGTAACGTTCTGAAGGAAGGCGAAGAGATCGAAGCCAAGATCATCAGCGTTGACCGCAAGTCCCGCGTTATCAGCCTGTCGATCAAATCGAAAGACGACGCTGAAGAGCGCGAAGCCATCCAGAGCCTGAAAAACGCTCCGGAAGCGGCTGCCGACACCACCATGGCTGCGCTGCTGCGCGAAGCAATGGCCAAGCAGAACTGAGTTCTGTTTGATCGGTAAAAAGGGCGACCCTCGGGTCGCCCTTTTTTTTGGCGTGGATTTTGGGGTGGGTTTAGTCGTGTTCGTCGTGAGGTTTGTGGTGTTCGATGGATCGAGCGCCGCTCGATCGCCGCGCCACTGCAATTCAACTGCCGGACACCTATAAAAGCCTCGCCGCCTAGACCATTCTTGTAAAACTTCAATCTTGAATTTTTTTATTAAGTCAAGAACCACCCTATTCAAAACCTTCCCGGCGTGCTACAAACTGGTTAAGCAATGATCTAGCTGCTTGATAACGAAGGGAAAAATATGACGAAGTCGGAGCTGATCGAACGTATTGTCACCCATCAGGGGCTGCTCTCGTCCAAGGACGTGGAGCTGGCCATCAAGACCATGCTTGAGCAGATGTCACAATGTCTGGCCACTGGTGATCGCATCGAGATTCGCGGTTTTGGCAGCTTCTCGCTGCACTATCGCGCACCTCGCGTGGGTCGCAACCCAAAGACTGGCCAGTCGGTCAGCCTCGAAGGTAAATTCGTGCCGCACTTCAAGCCCGGCAAAGAGCTGCGTGATCGGGTCAATGAAGAAGACGAGGCTGAAGCCTGATCAACCAAGGAGAAATCTGATGCGTAACCTCAAGCGCGCCCTGGCGGCGGTATTCGTGCTGCTGTTGGCGGCTGTGGTGCTGTTCTTCGTGCTGGAGAACCAGCAGGCCGTGTCGTTGGTTCTGTTCGGTTGGGCCGCGCCGGCCATGCCGGTTGCCGTGTTGGTACTGGCAGCTTTGGTCATTGGTCTGGCGGTAGGGCCATTGCTGGGAGCTTATGGTGTGCAGCGCAGCAAGCGCAAAATCAGGGCTTCTGCGCGACAGGCGGCACTAAGCGGAAATTAAGGAAATTTCCTACACCTGCTTAGGAAAGTTTCACCTATGCATGCGTCGGTCGACATGGAGTAATAGCGCACTTCATTTTCGGCCTAGGCGAGTGTGCAGCATGGAATATCCCAGCCTTTCCCATCATGGTGGTACCCGTGGCGTCACCGGGTCTTGCCATCAGTTGCACCTCGATTCTTCAACCAGTCTGCTGATCGACTGCGGCCTGGAGCAGGGTAGCGAAGCTGCGCCGGGAGCAGAAAGCGCAGCGCTTGGCTTCGACATTCAGGGTATCCAGGCCCTGGTCATCACTCACGTTCATCTCGATCATGTTGGCCGTATCCCGGCGCTGCTGGCTGCCGGCTATCGCGGTCCTATCGTGTGCAGCGAGCCTTCCGCGCGGCTGCTGCCGCTGGTGTTGGAGGATGCCTACAAGCTGAGCATCAGCAGTGAGCCCGCTCAGGTGGCCCGGTACCTCGAATTCATTCGTGACCTTATTGTGCCGCTGCCGTTCGAGCAGTGGCACACGTTGGTTGAGCATCCCGGTCTTGGCTGCCGCATTCGCTTGCAGCGCGCAGGCCATCTGTTGGGCTCGGCTTATGTCGAGTGCGACATGCAGCATGGGCAATCCAACAGCCGTTATGTGTTCTCCGGCGACCTGGGTGCGTGTGGCAACCCCTTGCTGCGTCCGGTTCAGCCACCAGAGCGTGCTGATGTGCTCGTACTGGAAAGTACCTATGGCGACCGCCTGCATTCGCATGTCGACGACCGTAGGCGGCGGCTGGAAGATGCCATTGATCGCGCCCTCGCCGACAAGGGCACTATTCTGATCCCTGCATTCAGTCTTGGTCGCACTCAAGAAGTGCTGTTTGAGCTGGAAGATATCCTGCACCGCAAGGCACTACTGGGCACGGCCGGTCCAGCCCCTGATGGTGAGCCGGTCGACTGGTCCCAGTTGCCCATCATCCTCGACTCGCCTCTGGCTCAGCGCATCACCAGCGTTTACCGGGAGCTGCACGATTACTGGAATGACGAGGCCAGGGCGCGTGTTGCTGAAGGGCGTGATCCGCTCGGCTTCAGTCAGCTGATCAGCGTGGATACCCATGCTCGCCACCAGCAGGTGGTCAACTACCTCAAGAGTACCGGTCGCCCGGCGATTGTGATTGCCGGCAATGGCATGTGCTCGGGTGGGCGTATCGTCAATTACCTCAAGGCCATGCTGGCAGATCCGCGGCATGAGGTGATGTTTGTGGGCTATCAGGCCAAGGGTACGCCGGGGGCGGTGATACAGGCTAGCGAAGGGGCGGAAGGGGTTGTGCAGGTTGATCTGGATGGGCGGATGTATGAGGTGCATCTCAAGGTTAGGACGATCGCTGGCTTTGCAGGGCATGCAGATCAATTGGGGCTTGTAAGGTTCGCCCTCCAGGGGCGGTCGCCAGCGCGGCAAATACTGCTTGTACATGGTGAGGCAGGCGCCAAACACCAGCTGGCAAGGGCATTACGCAATGATGCTGCTTGTTCGAGCGTCATGCCGGAAGTTGGTATACCAAGATAGCATGGCAGACTAATGGTCTTTTTTTTCAGGAACTTTTGGAACCAGGTGATTTCTACCTAAATCCTGAGCGATCGCGATGGCTACAGGGTTTCACGTGGAAGTCGGCAGGGTGATTAAATACATTTTTGGTATTGATAGGCGTTCGCGTTTGCAGGGAGGTAAATTGCCATCACTCTTGCTATTACTTTCGTATGGGATATTCTAAAGCCGAGAAGCCTGCTGGTATGAGGAGAGCCTCGAGCAGTTCTTTTTGGGCAGTAAAATTTCCCCCTTTGCGGGTGCTATTCGGCATTCGCTGTTTTTTATAACCCTCGTTTTTTCGGTTGCTGGCTTGGCGGCTGGGGAGGGGGCGAAAGTAAAAGTGCTGGTGAGAAAAGGATTAAAAATAGAATGGCTAGCGAGCAATACCGCGGTGGTGAGGAAGTTGATCTGGGTGAGCTGTTTAAAAGCGTGTGGGCGCAAAAGGTTTTGATAGCCGGATTAACACTCGCGTTGTTGTTGCTGGCAGCACTTTACGCGTTTACACGTCAACCTGTATATCAGGCCGATCTTGCGATCGTTGCGCCCTCTCATAATGATATTTCCCTCATTAATTATGGGCGTGGTGAGGCTACCGGCTTGGCGGTGATTACGGTCAAGGATGTGTATGAGCTATATGCGCGTCATCTGTATTCGGAAAATGCGCGACGGAAGGTATTCGAGGAAATCTTCTTTCCTTCGCTTTCTGAAAGCCAGAAAGCACAGCCGCAGAATGTATTGTTTACGCGATTCTCTCGCTTGTTTGTGATTAGCAAGACGGGTGATGACGCTGCTGCGCGCTATGTGGTCAGTGTCTCTGATTCTGAGCCTGCAGCAGCAGTGAAGTTGGCAGATGCGCTCGCGAATACCGCTGCTGAAATGACCAAGAGCGAACTAGTAAAAAATGCCCTTTCAGATGCATCTATGCGCGCAGTCATGTTGGATAAAGAAATATCCGGGAAGCGTGAGGTCGCGCGCAAAGAGCGAGAAGACCGACTGATTAAATTGAAGGAAGCGCTGTCAATTGCCTTGTCAGTCGGTTTGAGGAAGCCCCCTATTATTACGGGTAGTGCTTCGGAGTTGTCGGCACGGATGGATGGTGATCTTGCATACATGCGTGGTAGCGAAGCGATTCAGGCCGAAATTAATAATATGGCGATGCGTCAGTCTGACGATCCATATATTGCCAATTTACGTCAGCTTGAAGAGCGCATGGCATTTTATCGTGATTTGAAAATCAACGAGGATGCCTTTCGTGTTTATCAGCGGGATGGTGTGCTTGCAGTGCCGGACCAACCTATTAAGCCGAGGAAGGTTTTGATTATGCTGGGTGGGCTGGTATTGGGCGCTGGTTTGGGAGTATTCGTTGCACTAATTCGTTTTTTCGTGCGCGGGAAGAAAGCGCGGTTTGCATGATGAGTGGCTCGGCTCAGGTGTTATCGTTGTGCTAGAAGGGGCGTGAATTGAATCTTGTTCAGGTTAAAAAACTGTATAAAAACAACCTGAAAGTTGTTAGTAATTACCTGCACATGACGGTATTGCAGGTTATGAACTCTTTCTTTTACCTGCTGATCTACCCTTATGTCATTCACCGCCTTGGGGTGGAGAATTTTGGGCTGTATGTATTCGCATCCGGCGTCGCCATGTACTTCATGGTGCTTGTAAACTACGGCTTTGATATTCATGCAGCAAAGCTGGTTTCGCTGGAGCAAGAGAATAAAGCCGAGCATGGTAGTCTGCTGGCGCGCGTGTTACTGGCCAAAACGTGGCTGGCCTGCGCGGCCACAGCTATTTTTGTAATTTTGATAGCATTTTTTGAATTTATACGTTCGCATTGGCTGGTGTTTGCCCTGGCCTACGTCAACGTGCTGTCCAGTGTGTTTCTGCCGCTGTGGTACTTCCATGGTATGCAAAAGATGAAGGTGTTGACGAACATTCAGTTACTGCTGAAGTTGCTGTCGTTGCCTTTGATCTTCCTGATGGTTACCCAAGAAGGAGATGTAGGCATTTACACAGGGATTGTTGTGGGGGTCAACGTGCTCGCCAGCCTGGTCGCATTTCTTTTTGCCGCTCGGGGGTGCGAGCGTCCAGCCTTTCCCGCTGTAAAAGAGGTCAAGGAATTGCTGTTGGAAGTGCAACCATTTTTCTGGTCTACCGCAGCCAACACGTTTAAGCAGAAAAGTATTGAAATCATTATTGGTAGCCTCTTTGGTATGCGAGAGGTTGCGATTTACGACCTTGCGAACAAGATATTTTCGGTGCCGAGCTTGTTAGCATCAAATATAAATGCGGCATTGTTCCCTGCGCTAATTCGCAATGCACGACGTGAGTTGATTAGCAAAATTATAAAAATCGAGCTTGGCGTAGGTTTGCTGTGTATCTTGTCGGTTGTGGTTGCTGGATATTGGGTGGTGGCGCTGATTGCACCACCTGGTATGGAGCAGGCGTATTACCTATCGATCCTGCTTAGCTTCAGTATCCTGACCTACCTCATTGTTGGTAGTCATATTTATTTCATCTATGTTCCGAACCAATGTTATAGTTTGGTGCTAAAAAATCAGATTGTATCGATTATTTCATTCTATTGCTTTTGCGCGCTGTACTTGAGCATCCACTGGGATATCAGTTCTGTGGTGCTCGGCTTGGTAACTTCAGCTATGCTCGAGATCGTATACAGTTACAGTCTTGTAAAAAAAGTTCCCGGATATCAATAGGTTGTCGGGAAGTGACACCCTGTCAAGAAGTGGAAGGTAGGCGATTTATGGAGAAATTCGACGTACCGGTGGCATTGTTCTTGTTCAAGCGTATTGACAAGCCTCTGGAAATCATCAAGCAGCTTGCCAAGGTTGCTCCTGCGCGTCTGTACCTGCTTTCTGATGGTGGGCGAACCGATGACGAGCGTCGCCAGGTCGCTGAGTGCCGTGAGGCGATCGAGCGGGCTATTACCTGGGAATGCGAGATTGTCAGGAAATACGAAGCGCAGAACGTGGGTGTATATGAAAACATAGCGGGTGGCGCTAAGTGGGTGCTGCAGCAAGAGCCGTTCGCTATTTTTCTGGAAGATGATAACTTGCCGGAAATTACCTTTTTCCAATTCTGCAAAGAGTTGTTGGCAAGGTATGAGCACGATACCCGTGTCTTGTGGATATGCGGGACGAACTACCTGAAGACGTATGCGCCGCAAGATGGTTCAAGTTACGTGTTTACCAAGAATATGATGCCGTGTGGCTGGGCATCCTGGGCAAGTAAATTTATACCCTTCTATGACGGTGAGCTTGGTCTGTGGCAAGATCCCTATGTGCGTGATCGCATTCGTCATGAATATGCATATGAAAAACTCTACTATCAGGATCGCTACAATGTAGAGTATGAATTGGATGCCAGGGCCAAGACGGGTCGGTTCTATTCATGGGATTATCAAATGAGTTTTTCCATTCGCGCCCACAATGTGTACGGTATCGTGCCGGCGTACAATCAGATCACCAATATTGGGGTGGATGCTGATTCGACGCACGGTGGCACATCGATGGAAGACGTCATGACCGAGCGATTCTGCGGTCTTCCAACTCGGCCTATGGAGTTTCCGTTAAAGCATCCCAAGACGCTGTTGATTGATCAGCCCTTTGAGGTCGCAGTTGCTAAAATTATCCTTCATCCGAAGTTTTTTTCACTCAAATCAAGGCTTTCGCGCGCTATTCGTAAGCTATTGGGCATCGGTAAGACAGAAAGCATTCTGGGCTATTTCAAGAGCAAGATAGCCTGAGCCATGACGACGACGCGGAGCAGGTACCTCTCGATTATTTTGTCTGTCCCAGTATTCCTGCTGATGTGGGTGCTCTACGGGTGGAATACCTGGAATGGTGATCGTGAGGGTTACGAGCTGTACTACAATACGCGTGTAACCTTGGCTAGTTGGGGCAAGGAAGTTGGTTACGGCTACCTCAACATACTGGCGAATCAGTCCGGAATATCATTCGGCCATTTTCAGATTGCGTTGTCGCTGGTAACGCTACTTTTTGTGTATCGCTACGTCCTCAAGAAAGCCGTCGCCCCTGTAGCGTCGATGCTTGCTTATTTTGTGTGTTTCTTCGCACTGGACTTTGTCTTGATGCGAAATTTTCTGGCGTTTGCCATATGCCTGCAAGCGATATTGTTTTTGCACGAAGGGGGCTGGAGAGGCCGAGTAGTCTACGTACTATTAATCATGCTGGCGACCAGTATCCATCAGTCTTCGCTAATTTACATGGTTTTCGTGGTAATGCCTCTAGGGCGAGCGCTACCGTTGATGCGCTTCCTGTTGTTTTTCTGTACCTGTATAGCTACTTACGTGATGGTACGTTATTTTGTACCGCTTCCAGATGCGATAGCTGCGCATTTTAGTTACTACGCCACTTCATTGAAGAGCTCCTTGTTCAATTCTATTGTTCATGTGTTTTCAGTGCTTTTCCTGGTGCTGGTCGTAGTGGGGGAGCGGAAGCATTTGTTGCGCAGCGCTGCGATGGATGAGCGTGGTAAAGAATTGACTTTTATTTACAATCTCAATCTCTTGTCGTTGCTATTTATTCCGCTCTATTTCGAGTCTGAAATTTTTATCAGGTTGCTCAGGTTTGTTCTTTTCTTCAATGTCCTCCATTGCGTAAATGCTTTGTTCGTGTGGCGCAAGACCCATTTTCTCATTGTGAGCTATCTGTCATTCTTGGCGCTTTACCTCGTAATATTTTTCCTGGTTCCGGTGGCTGAGTATTCGGTGATACCGCTGTTCAAGAACAATGCACTGTTGGGGCTAGGGTGATGAACGCATACATAATGGAACAGGCTTTGCTGGGTGCAGGGGGAGACAATCAGGTGGCTGGGGCTCATTCATGAAGGTCGTGTTTCTGGGTGGCGTATTCACGGATGCCGACCGCGCATCAATCGTCCGCTATTCTCAAGGTAGCATCCAGTTTGCGGCGGATACCCTGCAGAAGAACTACATCCGCGGTTTTGGCGAATGTCCAGAAATCAGCGGGGTGACGGTTGTCAACCTGCCGTTTATCGGTGCATATCCGCGACGATACAAGGAAATGTTCTATTCGCCTGTCGCCACACAGGAAAAGATGAATGGCGCGACCGTACAGAACAAGGCCTTTCTCAACCTGACGATCATCAAGAACCTACATAAGGTGCTGGTAGCCTACCGCGGAATACAAGATAACCTGCCCAAGGGGGGGGGGCGTTCATTGCTGGTCTGTTACTCAATGCACCTGCCATTTCTTCTTGCCTGCAGATGGGTCCGAGCAGTGCGCAAGGATGTAGATTTTTGCGTGATTGTGCCGGACCTTCCAGAGTACATGGCGGTGCGCACGGGGCTGACCAAGCTTGTCTTCCATGGTTTGGCGCGGTTGTCATACCGCATTGTCAATGGCGCCGACAGCGTAGTCGCTATCACGGATGCGATGCTTGACGTTTTTTCGCCAAAGCTCAAAAAGGTTGTTGTTGAAGGTATCGCAGACAGTGACTATGTCAACCGCCCGAGTTCGTCCGTGCGCAAGCCCTATTTCTTGTATAGCGGTACCTTGGACAGACGATATGGAATTCGCAAGCTATTGGATGCATTCGTTGAATCCAATATTGAGAATTACCACCTTTATATCTGTGGTGATGGTGATGATCGTGCCAATGTAGAAAGCGTTTCTGCAACTAATGCTAGAGTGAAATACCTCGGGCAATTGGACAGGAATGCTGTTTTGCAGTTGCAGCGTGAAGCATCGCTGCTGATTAATCCGCGTGATAATGAGTCGGCGTTCACTAAGTATTCATTTCCTTCCAAGATAATCGAATACATGTCTTCTGGTGTGCCAGTCATGATGTATGCGCTTGACGGTATACCCGCAGAATATTATCGTTTTTGCTACCTGGTTCCACCCGGCGCAGACGGGTTGAGGGATATGCTGGCCAAGGTGGCCTCGTTCGATATCGATGAACTCGTCGAAATGGGGCAAACGGCAAAAAAATTCGTTGCAAATCATAAAATGCCCAGTGCTCAGGTCGCCAAGGTGCTGGATGCCATAAAAGGGAAAACCTATGTTTAAAGGCAAGAAATTACTCATCACCGGCGGAACCGGATCGTTTGGCAATGCTGTTCTGAAGCGTTTCCTGGACACTGATATTGCGGAAATCCGCATTTTCAGCCGAGACGAAAAAAAACAGGATGACATGCGCAAGCGCTATGCCAGCTCCAAGCTGAAGTTTTATATCGGCGATGTGCGTGACTACCAAAGCGTTTTGAATGCGACACGGGGTGTCGACTACATTTTTCATGCGGCCGCGCTGAAGCAGGTGCCATCCTGCGAGTTTCACCCCATGGAGGCGGTCAAGACCAACGTGATTGGTACCGAAAACCTCTTGGAGGCCGCCATCCAGAACGAAGTACGTCGGGTTGTTTGCCTGAGCACTGACAAGGCGGTTTACCCGATCAACGCCATGGGTATTTCCAAGGCGATGATGGAAAAGGTGATGGTTGCGAAATCACGTAACGTCGATGAGAAAAAGACAGTGATTTGCGGTACTCGCTATGGCAACGTCATGGCTTCTCGTGGTTCGGTCATCCCCCTGTTCATCGAACAGATTCGTGCCGGCCAGGCACTGACCTTGACGGACCCTAACATGACGCGCTTCATGATGACCTTGTCCGATGCGGTCGATCTCGTGCTGTATGCCTTCGAGCACGGTAACAACGGCGACCTGTTCGTACAGAAAGCGCCTGCCGCCACCATTGAAGTGCTGGCCAAGGCGTTGACCGAACTGGTTGGCAAACCGGCGCATCCGATCAATGTCATCGGTACCCGTCACGGCGAGAAGCTCTACGAAGCGCTGCTGAGCCGAGAGGAACTGGTATGTGCCGAGGACATGGGGGATTACTACCGCGTGCCGCCAGATCTGCGTGACCTGAACTACGCGAAATTCGTGGAAGAGGGCGAGACCCGCCTCTCCATTACCGAGGACTACAACTCGCACAACACCCAACGCCTCGATGTCGCCGGGATGCAGCAACTGCTGCGCAAGCTCGACTTCATTCGTGCCATCGAACGCGGCGAGCATGCGACCCCGGAGGAATGAAACGATGAAAGTACTGGTCACAGGGGCAAATGGTTTCGTAGGGCGTAACCTGCTGGTGCACCTTGGCGAGCGCAAGGACATCGAGGTCGTGCTTTTCACGCGGGAGCATGCCCTTGAGTCGCTAGCCGAAAAGGTTCGAGATGTGGACTTCGTGTTCCATCTGGCGGGCATAAACCGGCCAAAAGACCCCGAGGAATTCAAGGTTGGCAATGCTGACCTGACCCTGGAGCTTTGCCGGGCCATCAAGGCAAGTGGGCGGCAAATTCCCGTCCTTTATACTTCGTCGAGCCAGGCTGAGCTGGATAACGCCTACGGTGCCAGCAAGCGCGGCGCCGAAGAGGCCCTGGCCGAGTTGCAAACGCAGCATGGCTCGGCCGTGCACCTGTTCCGCCTACCCAATGTGTTTGGCAAGTGGGCACGGCCGAACTACAACTCGGCAGTGGCAACGTTCTGCCACAACATCGTGCATGGCCTGGACATCACCATCAACGACCCTCAGGCGCGTATCAACCTGGTCTACATCGATGATGTAGTCAAAGCGTTCGTACAGGTGCTGGACGGTGTGAAGTCCGGTACGCCGTTTGCGCAGGTAGAGCCGCAGTACAGCATCACCGTGGGTGAACTGGCAGACCTGTTACGCACCTTCCGCGATAGCCGTGCGAGCATGGTCACAGAAGCAGTGGGTACCGGTTTGGTGCGAGCCCTGTATTCGACCTACTTGAGCTATGTGCCCCCCGAGAGTTTCACCTATACGGTGCCCAAGCATGGCGACCCGCGAGGCGTGTTCGTCGAAATGCTGAAAACCAAGGACAGTGGCCAGTTTTCGTACTTCACCGCGCACCCCGGTATTACCCGTGGCGGCCATTACCACCATACCAAGACCGAAAAGTTTTTGGTGATCAAGGGCAAAGCGTGTTTCCGCTTCCGTCATGTGGTCTCAGGGGCGTTCCACGAATTGTTCACCTCTGGCGAAGAGCCGGAGATTGTCGAGACTGTCCCAGGCTGGACCCACGACATCACCAACGTAGGTGAGGACGAAATGATCGTCATGCTCTGGGCCAACGAAATTTTCGACCGTGAGAACCCTGATACCTACGCTCGGCCAGTAGGCACCGAAGCCTGAATGGGCCCGAGAGGATGAACCGATGAAAAAACTGAAAGTTGTCACCGTTGTTGGTACCCGCCCGGAAATCATCCGGCTGTCGCGCGTGATTGCGCGCCTGGATGAATACTGCGAGCACATTCTGGTGCACACCGGCCAGAACTATGACTACGAGCTCAATGAGATCTTCTTCCAGGACTTGGGAATCCGCAAACCGGACCATTTCCTGAACGCGGCAGGCGCAAGCGGGGCTGAAACCATCGGCAATGTGATCATTGCGGTGGACAAAGTGCTGGCCGAGGTCAAGCCGGAGGCCCTGCTGGTCCTCGGCGACACCAACAGCTGCATGGCGGTGTTGCCGGCCAAGCGTCGCAAGATACCGACCTTCCACATGGAGGCGGGCAACCGCTGCTTCGACATGCGGGTGCCGGAAGAAATCAACCGCCGAATCGTTGACCATACTGCCGATATCAACCTGACGTACAGTACCATCGCCCGCGATTACTTGCTGCGCGAAGGTCTGCCAGCCGACCAGATCATCAAGACCGGCAGCCCGATGTTCGAAGTGCTTGAGCACTATCGTGGCGGCATCGAAGCATCGGACGTGCTGCAGCGCCTTGGTCTGGAACCGGGTAAATTCTTTGTCGTGAGCGCTCACCGCGAAGAAAACATCGATTCCGACAAAAACTTCCTCAAACTGGTGGATGTGCTTAATACCGTGGCAGCAGAGTTTGACCTCCCGGTAATCGTTTCCACCCACCCGCGCACGCAGAAACGTGTTGATGCCATGGGTATCAACTTCCACGCCAACGTGCGTTTGCTGAAGCCGCTAGGGTTCAAGGATTACAACAAGTTGCAGTCCGAAGCCCGCGCTGTGCTTTCTGACAGTGGCACGATCAATGAGGAGGCTTCGATCCTCAACTTCCCTGCATTGAACATTCGCGAGGCGCATGAACGGCCTGAAGGTATGGAAGAGGCTGCGGCGATGATGGTTGGTCTTGAGGTTGAGCGGGTGCTGCAGGGCCTAGGTATCCTCGAACGGCAGTCGCGAGGGGCCGACCGTGACCTGCGTCTGGTTGCCGACTACAGCATGCCAAATGTTTCCGACAAAGTAGTGCGAATTCTGCACAGCTATACCGATTACGTGAACCGTGTGGTATGGAAACGCTACTGAACCGGAAGCTATCGATGCCAGCTGAAAAATTGCGTGTACTGGTTGTGACGCAGTACTTCTGGCCGGAAAACATGCGGATCAATGATATGGTCCGCGACTTCACCGCCAGAGGTCATGAAGTGACGGTTCTGACGGGGCTCCCCAACTATCCGGAGGGGCGTGTTTTCCAGGACTATAAAGCCAACCCAGAGGCGTTCTCTTCCTATGAGGGGGCGCAAGTCGTTCGTGTGCCGCTGGTACCCCGTGGCAAACGCAGCATACAACTGGTATTCAACTACCTGTCGTTCTGCGTGCTGGCATCTTTGATGGGCGCCTTCAAATTGCGTGGGCACAAATTCGATGCTGTTTTCGTCTATGCCGTTTCGCCCATTCTCGCGGCCATACCTGCTGTTGTAATCGGGCGGTTGAAACGGGCGCCGGTATTTGTCTGGGTGCTAGACCTATGGCCGGAGACATTGCGGGCGGTTAACGTCATCCACGACCGGCGATTGCTGGGGTTGGTGGGCAAGGCGGTATCGTGGATCTACAACCGCACCGATTACCTGTTGCTGCAGTCTCGCGGCTTTTTCGACAATGTGCGCCGGTATTGCACACGGAAAATCGAGGACGACCGGTTGGTGTACTTCCCCAGTTGGGCTGAAGACGACTTTTCGGCGCCCATGAACAAGCCCTGTGCACTTATCGCCCGGGACAGTTCTGTGTTTACGGTCGTCTTTGCCGGCAACATTGGTGAGGCGCAAGATTTTCCGGCCATCCTTGATGCCGCGCAGGCATTACGGGGTGAAGTTCCGGTTCGCTGGGTCATCGTCGGAGATGGCCGCATGAGCGCATGGTTGACTGATGAAGTGCGCAATCGCGGTCTGGATAACGTGCACTTGCTGGGGCGCCATCCCCTTGATGCCATGCCGCCCCTCTTCGCTCAGGCTGACGCGTTGCTGGTCTCCTTGCGTACCAACGACGTGTTTGAGCAGACCATCCCTGGCAAGGTACAGGCCTATCTGGCTTCCGGTAGACCGGTACTGGGCATGATCAATGGCGAGGCGGCGCGGGTCATCGACGCGTCCGGTGCGGGTTACGCCTGTGCGTCTGGCGATGGCGAAGGGCTAGCGACGATCACTCGCAAGATGGCCACGCTTGCGCCTGAGCAGCGCCAGGCAATGGGGGAAAGCGGGCGGCGCTTTTATGAACAGGAATTCTCTCGCCAGGTGCTGCTGACACGTCTTGAGCAGCTGTTTGGCGGTGCCACCTTACGGAGGACAAGTTGATGAACCGCCGTGTATTTCTCACCGGAGCGAGTGGCTTTGTGGGCAGTGCCGTATTGCACAGGCTGTTGGCAGACGGCATGCCAACTGTGGCCACGGTGCGTGGCAGCAGCCTGTCACTACCGCCCGCTGTACAGGCAGTGCCCTTCGATTCGTTCGAGGAAGCAGGCCAATGGGGCGAGGCGTTGCGCGGCTGCGACACGGTTATTCATTGCGCAGCCCGTGTTCATGTGATGAATGATACAGAGGCCGACCCACTTTCTGCATTTCGCAAGGTCAATGTGCAGGGCACCATGAACCTTGCCCGGCAAGCTGTCGCAGCAGGGGTGAAGCGCTTCGTCTTTATCAGTTCGATCAAGGTCAATGGCGAGGGAACTGCACCTGGGCAGCCCTACACCGCGCACGACCGCCCGCAACCTCAAGACCCGTATGGCATCTCCAAGATGGAGGCGGAGGCCCAATTGCTGGCTTTGGCGCAAGCGTCCGGGCTGGAAGTCGTGATCATACGGCCGGTGCTGGTGTATGGCCCTGGGGTCAAAGCGAACTTCCAGGCCATGATGCGTTGGTTGAACAAGGGCGTGCCGTTGCCATTTGGGGCCATCGACAATCGTCGGAGCCTGGTTGCACTCGACAATCTGGTAGACCTGATAGTGACCTGTACCGATCACCCGGCGGCTGTAAACCAGGTGTTTCTGGTTAGCGACGGTGAGGACCTTTCCACTACTGCGTTGCTACGCCGCATGGCCCAGGCATTGGGCGCGCCGGCGCGATTGCTACCCGTACCTGGCTGGGTCCTCAGCGGCGGAGCCAACCTGTTGGGCCGTACGGCGTTGTCCAAAAGATTATGCGGGTCATTGCAGGTGGATATCGAAAAAACGCGTAAGGTACTTGGCTGGCGACCGCCGGTGAGTGTCGATGCCGCGCTCAGGGCGACTGCGCAACATTTTCAGGAGTCGTCGAACAAATGATGCTTTGGTGGCTTTTACCCGTAGTGCTGCTGTGTTCGTTGGCCATGACCGGCACGTTGAGACGTTATGCATTGGCCAAGAACATCATCGATGTACCCAATGCACGCAGCTCACATTCAATCCCAACGCCCCGTGGCGGTGGTGTGTCGATTGTCCTCGCGTTTCTGGCCGCATTGGCAGTGATGACATTGCAGGCTGGCGCGCAAACTGACGCGTTGGTTGCATTGGGCGGTGCGGGGGCGTTAATCGCAGTGCTCGGCTTCATGGACGACCATGGCCATATTGCCGCCCGCTGGCGTTTGCTGGGGCACTTTGCCGCGGCCGTCTGGATTTTGTACTGGCTGGGCGGGTTGCCCGTGCTTCAGGTGTTCGGCTGGTCGCTCGATCTGGGCTGGGCCGGTGCAGTGTTGGCGGCGATCTACCTGGTTTGGCTGCTCAACCTGTACAACTTCATGGATGGTATCGATGGCATTGCCAGTGTAGAGGCAATCACTGTCTGCCTAGGTGCCTGTCTGCTTTACTGGTTGAGTGGACACGCGAGCATGACGGCCCTGCCGCTTTTGCTGGCCGCAGCCGTGGCGGGTTTCCTGTTCTGGAATTTCCCACCTGCGAAGATTTTCATGGGCGATGCAGGTAGCGGTTTCCTAGGGATTATCCTCGGTGGTCTTTCACTGCAAGCTGCTTGGCTGTCTTCCCAGTTGTTCTGGTGCTGGCTGATCTTGCTGGGTGTTTTCATCGTCGACGCCAGCTATACCTTGGTTCGCCGTTTGTTGCGCGGTGACAAGGTTTATGAGGCACATCGCAGCCATGCCTATCAGTTCGCGTCGCGTCGTTACGGCAGGCACCTGCCGGTAACCTTGGCAGTCACTGCGCTGAATCTGTGCTGGCTGCTGCCGGTGGCCCTCTGCGTTATGTTGTTGGGTCTCGACGGTGTAATGGGGCTGATCATCGCCTATGTGCCTTTGGCGCTCATCGCGGCCTATTATCGCGCGGGTAGCTTGGAATAACTGTTGTGCGGTAGATGTGTTGAAGAGTCGGTTAATGACAATCAGAAGAAAACTCTGGGAGCCTATGGACAAAGTACGCAAAAAACTGCTCGGGTTACCGCGTAGACAAAAGCGTCTGTTGCAGGTGCTGACAGATGTAGTGCTGGTGTGGTTCGCACTGTGGATGGCGTTCGTGGTGCGTTTGGGCATCGACGATATGGCCAACCCGTTGATTGACCATACTTGGCTGTTCCTGTGCGCGCCTGTGGTTTCCATTCCCCTGTTCATCCGCTTTGGTTTGTATCGCGCCGTCATGCGCTACTTTGGCAATGATGCGCTGATTGCCATCATCAAGGCCGTGACGCTGTCCGCGCTGATTCTGGGGTTCATCATTTATTGGGCAAGCAATCACCAGAACGTCGTGCCTCGCTCGATCACCTTCAACTACTGGTGGCTGAGCCTGATCATGATTGGCGGGTTGCGCCTGGCCATGCGTCAGTATTTTCTGGGTGACTGGTTTGCCGCGGCTGCACAGCATGTGCCTTTCGCCCAGCGTGACGACGGGCTGCCCAAGGTCGCCATCTACGGCGCTGGTGCTGCCGGTAACCAACTGGTTGCCGCCTTGCGCATGGACCGGGCCATGCGCCCGGTGGCATTCATCGATGACGATGCCAGCATCAGTGACCGCGTGATTGCCGGGCTGCAGGTTTACCGCCCGGAACAACTTGACCAGATGATCAACGTGACGGGCGCCCAGGAAATTCTGCTGGCGATCCCTTCATCGACGCGCACCCGTCGCAGGGAGATTCTCAACTTCCTCGAAGGCTTCCCGCTGCACGTTCGCAGTGTGCCGGGCATCATGGACCTGGCCAGCGGCCGAGTGAAAGTCGATGATATCCAAGAGGTCGACATTGGCGACTTGCTGGGGCGCGATACGGTGCCTGCCCAGCCAGATCTCCTTGAGCGCTGCATCACCGAACAAACGGTGCTGGTGACCGGGGCTGGCGGTTCTATTGGTTCAGAGCTTTGCCGGCAAATACTGGGGCAGGCTCCCAAGTACTTGCTGCTGTTCGATCACAGCGAGTTCAACCTCTACAGCATTCTCTCCGAGCTGGAACAGCGTGTTTCGCGGGAGTCTTTGACTGTAAGCCTGGTGCCTATTCTGGGGTCGGTCCGCAACCAATCTCAGTTGCTGGACATCATGAAAACCTGGCGGGTCGACACCGTCTACCACGCCGCCGCCTACAAGCACGTGCCGATGGTTGAGCACAACATCACCGAAGGCCTGATGAACAATGTCATCGGCACCTTGCACACCGCCCAGGCCGCGCTGCAGGCCGGGGTTGCCAACTTCGTGCTGATTTCCACCGACAAGGCCGTGCGTCCGACCAACGTGATGGGGAGCACCAAGCGCCTGGCCGAAATGACGCTGCAGGCACTCAGCCGTGAAGTAGCACCAGTGCTGTTTGGTGACAGCGGCAAAGTCTCGCAGGTAAACAAGACTCGCTTCACCATGGTGCGCTTCGGCAACGTGCTGGGCTCGTCGGGCTCGGTGATTCCGCTGTTCCACAAACAGATCAAGGCGGGCGGCCCGCTGACCGTCACCCACCCAAAGATCACCCGTTACTTCATGACCATTCCCGAGGCTGCGCAGCTGGTAATTCAGGCCGGCTCCATGGGCAAGGGCGGCGATGTGTTCGTGCTGGACATGGGCGAGCCGGTGAAGATTGTGGAGCTGGCCGAGAAGATGATTCACCTGTCAGGCTTCAGTGTGCGCTCCGAACGTAACCCCATGGGCGATATTTCCATCCAGTTCACCGGGTTGCGGCCGGGAGAAAAGCTGTATGAAGAGCTGCTGATCGGCGACAATGTGATTGCCACTCGCCACCCTATGATCATGAGTGCCAACGAGGACTTCATGGCCTGGGAGACGCTCAAGGAGTCCCTGCGGCAACTGATGGCGGCAGCCGCGGCTGATGATTTTGTGCGAGTTCGGCAGTTGCTGCGTGAAACCGTGAGCGGCTATTCGCCAGAAGGCGAGATTGTCGACTGGATCTACCAGCAGCGCCGTCTGGAACCCTGAGCCACCCGCTTGCACAGGGCCGCAATGCGCCCCCTGTGCCTGCGCCGCGCCAACTTGAATGTCACGTTGACATCGTCTTCGCTCTCGAACCATCCGCTAACAGGCTAGAATTTGGAAAGTGGAAGAGCAGACTCTGACAACGGAAGCAGACAAACATGACCATTCTGGTAACCGGCGGTGCAGGCTTTATCGGGGCGAACTTCGTTTTGGACTGGCTGGCCGGCAGTGATGAGCCTGTGGTCAACCTGGACAAACTTACCTACGCGGGCAATTTGCAGACCCTGCGCAGCCTTCAGGGCGACAAGCGCCATATCTTTGTGCACGGCGACATTGGCGATAGCCAGCTCGTCGCAGAATTACTGAAAGCCCACCAGCCACGCGCCATCGTCAACTTTGCCGCCGAGTCCCACGTCGACCGCTCGATCCACGGCCCGCAAGCCTTCATCGAAACCAACGTCGTTGGCACCTTCCACTTGCTGGAAGCCGTGCGTGCCTACTGGGGTGGCTTGAATGGGCCGGCGCGCCAGGCATTCCGCTTCCTGCATGTGTCCACAGACGAAGTCTATGGTTCGCTAACGGCTGGCGAACCGGCCTTCACCGAAACCCACCAGTACCAGCCCAACAGCCCGTACTCGGCCAGCAAGGCCGCCAGCGACCACTTGGTGCGTTCGTATCACCACACCTATGGCCTGCCGGTGCTGACCACCAACTGCTCCAACAATTACGGCCCCTACCATTTCCCGGAAAAGCTCATCCCACTGATGATCGTCAATGCCTTGGCAGGCAAGCCGCTGCCTGTGTACGGCGACGGCCAGCAAATTCGCGACTGGTTGTTCGTCAAGGATCACTGCAGCGCCATCCGCCGTGTGATGGAAGCCGGCAAAGCCGGAGAGGTCTACAACGTCGGTGGCTGGAACGAAAAACCCAATCTGGAAATCGTCAACCGTGTCTGTGCGCTGCTGGACGAACTGCGCCCGCGCACCGACGGCAAGCCCTACGCCGAACAGATCACCTACGTGACCGACCGCCCTGGCCACGACCGCCGTTACGCCATCGATGCCCGCAAGCTGGAGCGCGAACTGGGCTGGAAACCCACCGAAACGTTCGAAACCGGCATTCGCAAAACCGTGGCCTGGTACCTCGACAACCAGGAATGGGTGCAGAACGTGCAGTCCGGCAGCTACCGCGACTGGGTCGAGAAAAATTACGCAGGGCGTTCTGCATGAAGGTATTGCTACTGGGCAGGGACGGCCAGGTAGGCTGGGAGCTGCAACGCAGCCTGGCCCCGCTGGGCCAGGTGCTGGCACTGAACGCCCGTAGCCAGGCGCATTGTGGCGACTTGGCCAACCTGCATGGCCTGGCCGAAACCGTACGCGCCTTCGCACCCGATGTCATCGTCAACGCCGCTGCCTACACTGCCGTGGACAAGGCCGAAAGCGACCGGGAACTGGCCTTCAGGGTCAACGCCGAAGCTGTCGATGTGCTGGCCCGAGCTGCCGCCGACTGCGGCGCACTGCTGGTACATTATTCCACCGACTACGTGTTCCCGGGGCAGGGCACCCAGCCTTGGCGTGAGGACGACGCCGTCGGCCCCCTGAACACCTATGGCGCCAGCAAGCTGGCTGGCGAGCAAGCCATTCTGGCCGCTGGTTGCCAGCACCTGGTTTTCCGCACGTGCTGGGTATATGCCGCCCGCGGCAACAACTTCGCCAAAACCATGCTGCGCCTGGCGGCGGAACGTGACAGCCTCGGCGTGATCGACGACCAGCACGGCGCCCCGACGGGCGCCGAACTGATCGCAGACATCACCGCCCATGCCATCATCGCCACCCGCCGTAATCCGGCCCTGGGCGGCCTGTACCACTTGGCCGCCGGCGGTGAAACCACCTGGTGCGGCTACGCCCGTTACGTATTGGCGCAAGCGGCTGCTCATGGCGTGCGGCTGAAAACCCATGCCGAACAGGTCACGCCTTTGACCACTGAGGCCTACCCGACCCCGGCCAAGCGGCCGGCCAACTCGCGTCTAGATACCCATAAACTGCAGAAGGCCTTTGCCCTGACCCTGCCAGACTGGCGCCTGGGTGTGGCTCGCATGCTGACGGAAATCCACGAGAAAGGACCACTATGAAGCGCAAAGGCATCATCCTGGCAGGTGGGTCGGGTACCCGCTTGCACCCCGCGACCCTGGCCATTTCCAAGCAACTGCTGCCGGTGTACGACAAGCCGATGATTTATTACCCGCTGACCACACTGATGCTAGCGGGCATTCACGACATCCTGATCATCTCCACCCCGCAAGACACCCCGCGCTTCGAGCAACTGCTGGGCAATGGCCACCGCTGGGGCATCAACATCACCTACGCCGTGCAGCCATCCCCGGACGGCTTGGCCCAGGCGTTCCTGATTGGCGAAGACTTCATCGGCAACGACCCCACCGCATTGGTGCTGGGCGACAACATCTATTACGGCCACGACTTCCAGCAACTGCTGCGCAGCGCCATGGACCGCCGGGGCAGTGCCAGCGTGTTTGCCTACCACGTGCAGGACCCTGAACGTTATGGGGTGGTCGAGTTCGACGGGCAGGGGAATGCGATCAGCCTGGAAGAGAAGCCGGCCAAACCCAAGTCCAACTATGCCGTAACCGGGTTGTACTTCTACGACAATGACGTGATCGAGATTGCCAAGGGCATTCGGCCGTCTGCGCGTGGCGAGCTGGAGATTACCGACGTGAACCGGGCGTATCTGGAGCAGCACCGGTTGTCGGTGGAGATCATGGGGCGCGGGTATGCCTGGCTGGATACCGGGACGCATGACTCGTTGTTGGAGGCTAGCGGGTATATCGCCACGATTGAACGGCGGCAGGGGTTGAAGGTGGCTTGTCCGGAAGAGGTTGCTTACAGGCAGGGGTGGATTGGGGCGGAGGAGTTGCTGAGGTTGGCTGAGCCATTGGCTAAGAACGGGTATGGGCAGTATTTGAAGCGGTTGGTGCAGGATAGGGTTTATTGAGTACTAAAGCCACGCCTTGTGTGGAGGGCCACCTCATGAGCCTTTGACCGCACAGTATTGCTGATGCTCAAAGCTCCCTCTTGCGAGGGGGCGTGTAGTTTATGACTGGTGTTTACCAGTGATAGTACTCAAGATATTTGGCATCTTTTCGTACAATTTAAGCGATTCTGTTGTGCTCAAGTGGCCCGGGTCTCGGTAGATTGGCACGCCATCAATGATCGTTTTGTACGAATTGGCATCGCAAAGCGCATCGGACAGGTAGCTAACTTTGGCGCCGAGAGAACTCTCCGCGTACTTCATGAGGTTTAGCACATTCTTGTGGGAGCGTTCGAACAGTTTCCTATCAAGCATGCACTTGCTGGATTGATTGGTGAGCGATGGGTTTGCCATCTCCCCCTGAATGCATCCCACTAGAGTGGTGTTGAGCGGTGGTGGTGGGGCAATGATTACCACTTGCTTGCCCAGCGCCTTAAGTTTCTCGACAACCTCTCGCATATCCTTCATAGCTCGTTCCGGTGTCGACTTCGCGATCTGCATAGCTCCACTGGCGTCGAAAGAAATCGACTTGTAGGTGTCTTGCATGTACTGCCCGTATGAGCCCGCCAGAATTACAGTGTCGATCGAAGGTGTTTCGCTGATGAATTTGAAGGCGCTGTCGTTAAAGCCAACACACTGACGTGCCAGCTCTTCGAAATTGCTCCGCTTGGCGTTCGGTTCGGTGTTCAGGAACGGGGCGCATGCACTGCGGGTGGCTTGGCGAATGTCGATTTTTTGCGACTGGGAAATCCCCGGGATGTTGTGCATCGCGTAGGAGTCGCCCCAAACGATAATCTTCGGATCAGGCGAGGTACGGCGCTTCGTAAGCGCTCGATGAAACCCACATTCAAAGCGCTTACCTGATCCCCGATGCTGTGCTCCCGATTTCTTTCTGGAGTTCGCCGACTATGATGCGACCCGACGCCAAAGTCGAAAAAGTATACCTCTACCCCAAGCCCGTCGACTTCCGAAAGTCCATCGATGGCCTGGCTGCGCTGGTCGAACTCGATATCAAAGTGGCGGTGTTCGACCCGGTGCTTTTCGTCTTCCTCAACAAGCCGCGCAACCGCGTGAAGATCTTGTACTGGGAACGCAACAGCTTCTGCCTCTGGCTCAAACGCCTGGACTCCGAACGGTTCAAAACCTCACCCGATCCGACTGACGTGGCCATCGTACTGACCGTTCAGGAACTGAACTGGCTACTCGACGGCTTCGACCTCTGGCGCAACCGTCCGCATCAGGTTTTGACGCCTCGATACGTCGCCTGATTCGGTATAATCCGCGGCATGATTTCCATGCCCGAAGACCTCCCTGACGATCCTGTTCTGCTCAAGCAACTGCTTGAGCAGATGATCAACGAGCGGGCGTCCGACAAGGGCAAGATCCTTCATCTCGAAGAGGAAGTTACGCTGTTGCGCCAGCGCCTGTTCGGGCGAAAGACCGAGCAGACAGGCGATGCGGCGACGCCACAGTTGCCGCTCTTCGACGAAGCGGAAAGCCTGGCAGAACCCTTGGATGAGGCCGGCGACGAAGAAGTCGTTGCACCGACCAAGCGCCGTGGTAACCGCAAACCACTGCCGGCTGATTTGCCGCGTATCGAGGTTGTCCACGAACTGCCCGAGCATGAGCTGACGTGCGCTTGTGGCTGCCGCAAACATGCCATTGGTGAAGAGGTCAGCGAACAGCTTGAAATCGTCCCGATGCAGATTCGCGTCATCAAACATGTTCGCAAGGTGTATGGCTGCCGCGACTGCGAGTCAGCGCCCGTAACGGCGGACAAGCCTGCCCAGGTGATCGAGAAGAGCATGGCTAGCCCGAGTGTGCTGGCCATGCTGCTCACCACCAAATACGTAGACGGCCTACCGCTTCATCGCTTCGAAAAAGTGTTGGGGCGCCACGGTATCGATCTCTCGCGCCAAACCCTGGCACGCTGGGTGATTCAATGCAGCGAGCACTTCCAACCGCTGCTGAGTCTGATGCGCGAAAGCCTGTTGAGCAGTCGGATCATCCACTGTGATGAAACGCGTGTGCAGGTGTTGAAAGAGCCGGGTCGTGAGCCCAGCAGCCAATCCTGGATGTGGGTGCAAACCGGCGGCCCACCTGAGCGGCCAGTGATCCTTTTCGACTACGCCACCAGCCGAGCGCAGGAGGTGCCGACGCGCCTGTTGGATGGCTATCGCGGCTTTGTCATGACCGACGACTACGCCGGTTACAACGCGCTAGCTGCACAGGACGGCGTGGAGCGGTTGGGCTGCTGGGCGCACGCACGCCGCAAGTTCGTCGAAGCGCAGAAAGTGCAGCCCAAGGGTAAAACCGGGCGCGCAGACATCGCCCTGAATTTGATCAACAAGCTGTATGGCATCGAGCGCGACCTTAAGGACGGCAGCGATGAAGATCGTAAGGCTGCCCGCATGGAGCGCAGCCTGCCATTGCTGGCTCAGCTGAAAAGCTGGGTAGAGAAAACGCAACCTCAGGTCACGACGCAGAATGCCTTGGGCAAGGCCATCGGCTACTTGGCCAGCAACTGGAGCAAGTTGGAACGCTATATTGAGCACGGCTGCTTACCGATCGACAATAACGCAGCCGAGCGTGCGATCCGCCCGTTTGCCATCGGCAGAAAGAACTGGTTGTTCAGTGACACGCCCAGAGGGGCGACGGCCAGTGCGCAACTTTACAGCCTGGTCGAGACGGCCAAAGCCAACGGCCAAGAGCCCTATGCGTGGCTGCGCCACGCACTGGAACGCCAGGCGTCCTCCGTGGAAGACTACGAAGCGCTGCTGCCGTGGAGTTGCACGCCTAAAATACATAGTTAAGTGCTCCCCCATCGTGGGTCAGATGGGGCCTACGAAGCGCTTGAAGGACAAGAGCGGGGTAACGACCATGGAATACGACGAAAAACTGATTGAAGACGCAGTGCTTGCCTTGTTGGCAGCCTATAGCTCCGACAAAGGTAACGCGTGGAAAGGATTTGACTTCGAGATCATGAATCGACTGCATGAACGGGGTTTCATCAGTGATCCAGTTAATAGAAACAAATCCATCTGGTTGACGGCGGAGGGGCTGGAGCGAGGCCGACAGCTAGCTGACAAGTTGTTCGGGTTAAAGACTCAAGCGGGGCAGGTGCCCGACTCGAATACCTGATTTCCCCGTCCTTCATGTAACGGGTGGGGTTTATGGATCGCTTACGCTTTACCCATTGCAGGTGGCGGTTGCGATACCGCATACCTGACTATCGGAGAGATCTGAGTCCAGTTTTCAGGAGGGCGTTCTCGGGACATTAGCCGACCGAAAATCCTGTGTGAGAAAGAAACCCGATCAAGATGTAGTGAGTGACCGACTTATTCCTGGCTAACATTCAGGACGTTTGAAGTCTTTCGCAGTGCACTGGCAGGAGATTTTTTCCCCGTTTGGATCTTGATAGAAAGCCATCACGGTTATTTCTCCTGAAATTTCTGGAGCAGGGAAGCGCGCAGACTGTGAAGCCTCATACCAACGTGTCGCATGACGAGTGCCGTCAATGAGCAGATAAAATGCAAAGTTGCCGCTTTCGTGAATCTTTCCGTCCATTACCAATGAGCAGTGAGCAAAGATATCGCTCTCGGTCTTATAGGCCGAAGCAGTAACTTTGGCTCCGTTGGAAACGAGAGGTAAAGCAGTCGGCAATAATTCGATTGTTTCAATATCTGCGTCGTTGTCGAAGTTTGTCGCAGTTATTAAAAGTTCCAAGGCCTTTCTGTAGTAGCGCTCGCAATAATGGAAGGGGGATGCACCCCAGCGGTGAAATTCGTCCGCTGTTAGAAAGTCAGGTTGGAATTGTAGGAATTGATGTTTTCCGAGCTTTTTTTCGAGTTCGCTATACATCCAGTCCAACTCCTGATTGGCTTTTTCGGTAGCAGCCAAGGAAGCAGGGAAGTCAGAGACACTGGCATGTTCAAAGCGGGTAGCCCAGTAGACTTTATTGACAACAACGGTGTCTAGCTTGTTATGCTGTTCCAGCACACTCAGGAATTTATTCATTCCCTGAATCCATAGCTCACGGTGTTCGGCAGAACCGTGCTTGATTAATTGGTAGCCACTGACGCAATTGTCAGCCAGCAAACCACTTTCGGAAAGCTCATTCGAATTGGTAAGGATTTGCCCAGTGAGTAAGGTGACCAGATCAAATCTTTCATCGATAAGGTCGATCAATATTACGTCAGCACTGCTGAGCTTTTCCGCTTCTGTAAGTATTTTCTTAGAGAAATCGCATGCAACCATGCGCCGCCGAAAGTCTGAAGGTATACGATTCAGCGCTTCCTCATTTTCGTAAGGGGCGCTAGATAGTGAGGCCATTGAGCATCTTGCAAAGTAATCCGTTAACTTAAAGTTTCGGCTCTCTTCTAGGTTGAATATATCTCTAGATACACAGCTACCGTAAATTATTAAGTTCTTGATCACTATTCGCGTCAGCCTTCTAGAATATTTAATGAAAGGATGTAGAATCTTTCCCTGCCTGGACCTAGCCTAGTCCTGAGCCGCTTCGCTTCCGTAGAGGGCAGATAGGTTGAAACACTCACAAAGCCACAAAGATGTAACAGAGGATTCATTATCCATAGGCAGCATTAGGAATGCAACGCAGCCTTACGATCAATTCACCTTACTGAGCGAATTTTTAGCCTAGCGTGAGTAAGAGTCGCATTCTGGATCCAATCTGACAATTTTGTTAGGGTTCATTGAACCTCTTGGGCTTCAGAATGTCTGGAAAGCGAAATCCTGTATCACGATTATAAATTTAACGACGGAATCCAGGTTTTGCAGCGTTTGTGAAGCCCGTCACGCTATTGAGCAGGCCACCTAAAGGGCAGCCTGCTCAAGTAAATTATGACCTTCGGAAGGTTTTTATACGGTGAGTTCGGAGAATTCAAAGAGTTAAAGCGAGTCGTGCTACAAAGGTTTAGGCACTTCGGTATTCATCGCTTGGTTTTTCAGGGATCCGTAGAAAGTACGTGCAGCGTCTCTCCCTGCTAGGTAGGTGTCTCGCTCGCATTCTTTGATGAATGTCGAATAAAACCTTTCAAATGTGCTGGCGGTTGCTTTCAATTTTTCGTCGTCTGTTGCTTCGGCAAGGCATTTCGCAAGGTGTACGGCTCTTGCTTGTCCGTAATCTGGCAGAATTACGGCTTCAAGAGAATAGGAGAAGTATTTGTTATCAAATATCTGGCTGGCTAGATTCTTTGACATTGCTAGAATTGCTTGCTCGATGATATGGTCGGCAAAGCGCATGTTAGTTAGTTTTCGAAATTTCATCAGAGCAATGATTGCGCCTATGTGGCCATTGTAGACGCGAAAACGCATCTTGCCATCCTCTTGCATCTCGGTGCCCAGCTTTTTTAGGTACTCCACCTCATTGTCTTGAGGTGTAAAGACGTATTCGTATAACCAAAGATCATCTTTCGAATCTTTTCCGGATATTTTAATTTTGGCGTCTTTTGATATGATTGTTCTGATTAATCTGAAAGACTTATTTAAATATTTTTCATTTTTGGTTGCTTCGTATAGTCGCATGTATCCGTATGCCGTGTAAGCATTCATGAATGCGCCATAGAAAGGCTTTTTCATTGTTGCCCAGTACATCGGGAACGCAAAGTCATTTTTAATATAGTCGTGGTCTTCTATGGTTTCTGTATAGATAGATGCTGCTAGATCAAGGTAATTGATCTGGTCATGTATGGTTTTTGAAAAGCCATTTTTCTTGCTCGAAGCATCTAGAGCGCATGCGTTGATTGCAAAGGCGAACGGGTTGAATGGCTGGTGATAGTCGGATACATACTTTTCCGGCCAAGGTCTGAACAAGTCCAGATGATGTTTTGGCTGCCAATCGCCTCTGTTTGGACCCGAGCTCATTGCCCTGTCAAACCAATCGCTTGTCAATGCTTCGTAATGGATCTTCATTTGTCCTTTGCCTTGTGTCCCTATGTGATGGTTAGCCGCTATTCAGTGTTAATTTTTTTAGTTTGCGACTTGCTTCTTGGGGGCTTAGTCAATCTGCTGGGGAATGAGATGGATGCTATGAGAGTGGTCTGTTACTTAGAAGCATATTCCCACTAAGAATCGTCCTTAGTGGGAATACCAAGCTACGCAATTTAAATAGTGACTTTAAATAAAGCGTTGTTTACTGGTTTTTTTCCTGCCAATAAATGCTGACTACAGCCGGGTTTTTGTCGTTAACCAAAACGCCAATTGTGGGCGAGTCTTTTTTGATGTAGTGAATTTTTAGAGTCGTTGAGGCTGTATTCGGTTGCTCGGAGGCGACATAGCCCAACGCGCGGAAGCGCTCATCAACTTTTGCTTTGGTAGCATCTTGTGCGACTGTGTACTGAACTTCGAAGCTCTTCAAGGTGCCATTTTCAATAGGCTTGCTGGTGTTTTTAGTGATGCTGCCTTCAAGGGTCAGCTTTTCGCCTGAAGGGAGCTGGATATCAACGCCTTTTTCTTCATTGCATCCGCTCAAAGCGAGCAGGCAGGACAAAACAGCAACGCAGGTGATCTTTTTCATTTTAAACTATAAATCCAGGGTGGTTGGTGTAGAGGTGTGATTTCGAATTCTAGCAAACTTGGTAGTTGGTTACTATTCTGTCTGCTCAAACTCCGCATGTTTGGGTGAGGTTTTGAGCAAGTCGAAGGCCATCCTCCTTTTGATAGCTGTTCTCGAATATTTTTGTATAAATTCATTTCGAGCCGTCGGGCGGAACTCCAGGCTTCTGAAGGATCGGATTGCGCCTTCGATATCGCATGGGTTGAAAACGGCTGCGTTCTGGATACGCCTGCTGGCAAAGCGGCCAGAGTAGCCTGACAGACCAGCCAGTATCGGCTTTTGCGTAGCTGCGTATTCGAACAGTTTGGACGGAAGCACGCGACGGAATGCTTTCATATCATTCAAGTGTAAAAACAAGACGTCGGCTTCACGATAGAGCTTAAGTAGGGCGTCCCGCCTCATTGGCGGGGCCAGATATACATTGCTTACATTTTCGCGTTCAATGGCCTTCTTAAGTCGCTCAATAGCACCGCCAGAGCCAATGAGGTGAAAGTCCACTTCCATTTCCAGGCGTTTGGCCAGTTGTGGCACTATCAGGTGTAATCCTTGACCCGCACCTATATTTCCTGCGTATACAATTTTCAGCCTGCGCGGTTTCGCGGGTAGGCTTTGTATAGCAACGGGTGTCGGGAGCGGTGCTAGGAAAAGCTCATCAATTCCGTTGGTGTAGTGAGTGAAAGCTTTCTCCGGATAGCGCTTATTGAAATAAGGAGTAAATCCGGGTGAAATAAGATTCACTTTGGCGGCTTGCCGGATAGTGGTAGTCTCTACTGATGAAAATATAACGGAAGCTATTTTCCCCAGTGCCGGAGGGAGAACGCCTTGCAAGGTGTCTACAAAAATATCCCTGATGTCCAGGTATAGTTTGGTGCCTGTTCTTTTGGATATGTAGGCACCTAGCGATGCGGTCATCAGGCGTGATGACGTAGCGAAAATCAAATCGTAGTGTTTGTTTTTAGCCGTTTTACACACTTGCATGGCAAAACTGCCAAATGAAAAAGCTTGGTCGATGAAGCCGCTTTTATGCGAGGGCACGGCAAGGCGCCGCACAGTCAGGTTGGGAAACTGTTCGTAGCTGCAAGCGCTGGTCTTGAAGGTATGGTATCGATTAGGTTGCGTGGTGATGACATCGATTTCCACATGATCGCTGACATTATCGAGAAGTGCCTTTACCAATGCTTCCGCACGGAATGATCCCGCCGACAGGTCCGGCGGGTAGTAAAAGCTCAAAAAGAGAATGCGGGTTTTCAAGGCCGGTTTACCTGGTTTGAGACGGAGCAAACAGTACCCGCTCATAAAGATCGATTAAGCACTTTTCCTGGGTTTCCCAGTTCAAAGTCCGTGCTGTGCTTTTCGCATTGGTGGCAAAACGTTCGCGAAGTTCGCGATCATTTAGTAGTTTCGCAATGGTATGGCCAAGTGCTTGCTCGTCATTTGCCGGTACGAGCAACCCAATGTCATTGTTTCTGACGATCTTACGGATCTCAGGGAAGTCAGTGGCCACCACAGGCAAGCCGGCAATCACATATTCGAAGAGTTTGTTTGAGTCCGTCGTATAGTGGTTCAGGCACGTGTTTTCGATAGGCTGTACACCAATATCGGCAGAGGCCGTATAGCTAGGGAGATCAGCCAGCGCTACCGTCGGGATAAAATGGACTTTATGCTGAATGTTCAACTCGTGCGCTAACGCCATGAGCGGTTGTGCCAGCCGGCCTCCACCAATTAGAACGAAATAGCAATCAGGCACATGCTGTGCACAGCGGATCAGCTTTTCCAGCCCGCGTCCTTGCTGCAAGCCACCTTGATATACAACTATTGGCCAAGATTCCACCAGCCCCAGCTCATCTCGGATCTTGTTGGAGCGCGGGCTCTCGACAAGCCGTGGACGATTCTGCAGAACCAGTGGCCGCGCCACACCGTAAGCTCTGGCGAAGTATTTGGCGCGTGCATCGGTTGTGGTGATGGTGCCGTTGGCAGATGGCATCAAACGCTTTTCGACGAACCCCACCACTTTTCTCAAGCTTTTGTAGCCTTCGCGACTTGTGCTGATCTCATGGGCGTCATATACAAGCCTTGACCGTGACAATTTCGCAGCTAGCCAGGCAGTGGGCAGGGTGTTTACATCGTGTGAGTGAACCACCGGAGCGCGGTACTCAAGCATTTTGAGGAGCAGGGCAAAATGGGTCCAGCCGCGTGCGATGGCTCTGAACACAAGCATCTTCAGGCTGGCTTTGATTGGGGCAGGCCTAGTGGCCTTGACAGTTGCATCGGTAGCAACTGGTCCACTTTTCTTGCGCAGTTTCCACAGAGGAGAGCGGGCAACCCGAACGACTTCGATGCCGTCTTGCAGGACGGTGTACTCTTCGGTGACACCAGGGGTGTGCAGCGCAAATACCCTAACCTTATAGCCTGCACGTTGCAGTGTTTGTGCCTCTTTCATTACGCGTGCGTCATTGAGGAACTCGTTCCAGACAATCATTGAGACTTTTGTCATTGCGTTGCCCCCTCTGCAGCTACAGGTGTATCGAGAATTTCAATGCATTTAACAATGTCGGGTGTCAGTGCAAGGGCTGCCGAATAGTCTTTTCGCACGATGTGTCTTTCCAACATGTACATCAGTGCGGCCAACCACACTTTTTGAGGGTCGGCGGAAGCTAGCGCCTGACGTTGATCTGCGCTGCGCAGTGTTTCGAGCAATGCGTCCTTCTGGGCGACAGGCCAGCTGCAACCAATCGCTTCGATTCGCCAATTGCTCCAGTGGCTGAGAACAAATCCGGATGTAGGCGACGCCAGTATCGTGTTGTTGGTGATGTCCAAGGGTACAATCTGGCGGGGGAGTGCGGCGAGATGGTGGGTAATAGCTGGCAAGTTGCCGATGATACGTTCAACGTTGCCTGTGTCATCCACATTGATGCATGCCAGGCGCAGCGAGTTGATTGTTGCTTCATCCAGGCGCTGCTCAAGGTACAGGCGCGTGCGGGTAAATTGAGCAATCAGCGCTGCTGAGGGCTCAAGCAGGATCAGTTTCTGAGCAATTGCAAGAATGCCTTCGCCAATTTTTCGGCCGCCGCTCAGCTTTTCTGCACCTTCAAACTTGTAGACATGGCAGTCAATGTCGTTGACTTTATAGTGTCCAACAAATGGCAGACCCGGCAGGCAAGGTTGTGTAACCAGCAGCGTCCGCTCCTGCAAGGCTGAAGACGAAATATTGCTTCCAAATACCTTGACCAAGAGTGCGCCTACATCGTCCTGCTGGTCCAGTTGAAGTGTGAACGCGTAGATGTCTGCAAAGCCCACTTGGTGCCAGTGCATCTGGTAGCCGCCGGCTGCTTCCAGGTTCAGCTTTTCAAGAAGTGCTTTGACCCATTTCTCTCTATTTTCAGCATCCAGAATGTACTCGAGGCCATTGCTCTGTGGTCGAAGTTCGATAAGAGGCTGGGATTGATAGAACAACGCGTTTACTTGTCTATGCTGAATGCGTAGGCCGACTATGTCCAAGATCATGCTGGACAGCCTCTGCAGTCCTTGTCGCATGATCAGCACGGCAATCACTGCATTGAAGATCTTGCTGTGTTGGTAGTATAGAAAGTCGGTAACCAGAAAGAAAAAACTCAAGAGAAAGCCGGTCGCGGCCAAGGCGTTGAGGATCGGACCGTGATGATTATGAAAACTCTCGCGAACTTTTTTCACGTGGTTATACGTCAGGACGCAAACACTACCGGCAATGACCAAGTACGCAAGAATTGCCAGCAGCAAGCTAGGGTATACGTACAGCAATGCCAGCGCGCTGAGGCTGAAGAAAGCTGCGCCGGCCATGGCGCGATTGAAGCGCGAGTAAGCATTGGTGGCAATCTTGTCTTGGTTCTCGAATAAGTTAAGTTTCGAAGTGCGCGCCAGAAGTGTCCGCGTACCTTTGCGACAAAGCAGTGCGGTGGCTAGCTCTGACATCAAATAGGCGATGTAGCAAAGCGCTGCCGCTGCAGTCAGCGCATAGATCAAATGATCTTTCTCGAGCGTTTGCAAAATGGACGGGAAATAGGAAGGTGTTTTTTCCGAGCCCAGCAGAATGATGACTTTGAGCGGCAAAAAAAATGCCAGGAGAAGAAATATCTGACTGGCCAGCGTGCTGACTTGTACGAGAAACGTGATGATGGGTACGACCCGGATAAATTTTATGCCCAGGGAGATGCACCAGCCGATAGTTGCTCTGATCTGCTGTTGGAGTTTCATATTAGGCCGAAACCGTGCGCACAAACTTCAAACGTACGTCCATCATTTTTCCTGCCAGTAGATGCTGGCAAGTGTTTCGTAACCGTCGTCCTTATTTTGCGTGACGAAAATTGCACCAATTGGAGGGACCGCTTTTTTGTAGTACTGAACTTTAAACTGATTGGCGTCATTGGCAATGATCTTGCGGGTGTAGCCATTGGCTTTGAGAACTGCATACACGTCGTTTTCGGCAATTTTATCTACACCGGAGTAAACGAACTCATGCATGCTCAGGAATCCCGCATTGTTAGGCTTCTTGTGAGATTTTTGATGCGTCCCTCTGAGAAGCACATAAGTGGAATCACTCAGGTGCAGGGCATTGGCAGACTTATCTGCCAACGTTACATCAGCTGTAGGTGGTTGTTCACAACCAGCCAGCATGGTCAGGAGCGCAATAAAGAAAATATATGGCTTCATGGTGTGTTCACTTCAATTTATGACCCGCGCCAGCAATTGCTTGGCGACGGTGCTGTAGTAGGTGCCATGGTAGTAGTATGGGCAGAATGCCCACTTGTGCTCATTTTTAGAAACGTACTGCACCATCTTCGCAAAAGCTTGTTTTGCAATCGTTCTGTAGTAAGAACTGTCGTAGTGATAGGGGCAGTAAGCCCAACGCGGGGCACCTCCGGCGATCAGCCCGGCATCTTTGCCGCCAACACGTTCAACCGGGACTGTCGAGTCATCCAGGCTTTCAAGCATCGGGTCGATGATCGCGTTATTCAGATCAATCAGACTCTCGAAGGTGCTGCCGGCGAAGCTGGAAATGGTTTCTTTGCTCTTGTACTGACTCGCCCAGTTGGCCTGATGCACAAATATGTTCGGGCACAGGCTGGCTACACGATCTAGGAACACGGGCAGGGCCCAGGCGCGCAGTCGCTTTGCCTCTTCACTCCAGGGGGCTTGCACGGAGTAATCGATACCGCATTTGGTCAACGTCTTGAGCATCAACGGGCTGGCTGTAACAATCGAGGTGCCAAACGTTGCAATGCCGATGCTTTCGTCAAAGAAATCAACAATAACGATATCGGGGCGAGATTGTTCAAGCTGCTGCCAATGCTCTTTCGATGCATCCCACTGAACGCGGTAGGCTTCTGCGTCTTTTGCCTCAACGCTGAACCGTGCATCAAGACAAGGCGGCGCCATGTACGAGATCACTGACGATTGAGACATGTAGAAACACACCTCAAAGCGCTCCAGTGCCTTCTTCTGAAACTTGAACAGATTGTGGGAAGCGCTAGAGCCAAGAATGGCGACGCGTACCTTGACCGAACCCGCTTTGACGGGGTTTGGCCGTGATGCCTTGATCTCAAGCCTGGCCTTCTTTGACAAGAGACCATTCACCACGGATGCGTCAGGCCCATCGATGCTCTTTTGCTCAGCCCTGAGTTGCCGGCGTACGTTGTTGAGTTTCTCAAGGTATTTGTGAGGCATGCCCAGCGGCGATTGTCTGAGCAGTTTGCTCAGGTATTCAAGCCGTGCTGGTTGCAGGCCAAACCGAGCAAACAGGGAGGGGTCGAAGCCTTTAAGGCTCTCAGGCGCCCAGAGTATGCGAGCCCGAGCCCCAAAGAAGTAGGAATCGCTGAGGGGATGTTTGGTGTAGAGATACAGCGGTTCTTCACGCGTCAGGTGAATGTGCTCAGCAGAGATCTGCTGTTGCTCCAAGGTGGATACGACAAGATGATGCGCATACTGGGTAATCACATGGGCTTTGGGGCCAATGGTTTTGTCGACCATCGTAAGTGCCAAAGCCAGCGTGTCATAATCGACCGGGCGATAGCACTCGTCCGAAGGCAGGAACTCCAGGCCGTTTTTCAGCGATATGAGTAATACCTCCGAGATGTTGTGCTCGGAGGTGGCCTCAGCCTGAATCAGCTCGATGACGCTCTCGTGAATACAGTCATCGTCGTCAATGCGTGAAGTGATGAGCGTTGTCACTTCGACATTTTTGATGAGCTGCATGATTTCCCGGCTGACCATGCTGTAGTCACTGACCTGAAGCGTGCGGGCATTCAGGCCAGTGTCACGAAGCAATTGTTCAAGACGCGTACGGTGCAGAATCGGCAATGCCTCATCAATGAAGATGACCCACTCGAAGCCTTGATTGCTCTGGTTGGCCAAGGATGGAAGAACAGTGTTGGCAAAGATTTCCAACCTGTAGGACAGCCACAATTCATCCTTGATGCCGATACCAAAATTGGTGAAAACAAAGTGCTTCAAAGCAGGTTTCATCATTTCTTCAATGGTTCTTGATCACTGCGATTTCCCGCTCTGCCATCTTGTCGCCGGCGCTCTGCCCGCGAACTCGGTTGGCCGCAGCCTTGGATTTTTCTACGAAGGTGTTGCCGTTGAGGTACATCTCCTCGATTGCCTTCGCCAGTTGTTCGTAGCTTTCTGGCTCGACCACGTAGCCGGAGGCGCTGTCTACAAACTCAGGAACGGCAGCCACGGCGGTAGTAACCGGAACGAGGCCTGACGACATGGCTTCGTCACGGGATACCCCTTGGGTGTCCATGCGGCTCGGGCAAAGGAAGATTCCGTAGTCCTTGTGCGCCTCGGCAATTTCCGTGTGGTTGAGGAAGCCCTGCTGGATTTTGACGTTACTGAAGTTGCGCAGTGGTTCCAGAGTCTCGTCGAATAGCGGACCATCACCGATCAGGCAGAACTCCATGTCGTTGAACCAGGACTTGCCCGCCAGGCTCTGGATCGCTTTCACGGTCAGGTCGTTGGCGTAGGTCTTCGAGGTATAAGGACGAATGGACAGCACTTTCTTGCGCTGCTCGGCCGATTTCTCGCGATAATCGAACAGTTCGGTGTTGATCGGGTTGTGGATGATCTCGAACTGGCCTTCCGGCAGACGGAAGCCCAAGTCTTCCATGACCTCTTCTGCAAAGTAGCGCGATACGAACACCAGTTTCAGGTTCGGGTGCATCGGCAGCAGAAGCTCGCGCCAGAACGCCATGCGTTTTTCACTGGCAAGCTTGCCCAGGTGCAACTGCTCGTCAGTGGTGAAATTGAACTCACGACGCCACCAAGGCTGAATATCTGCCCCGTGCACCCAGACAGTGATGCGTGTGGAGTTCAGGAACGGACGCAGCGCGTTCCACATCTGCTCGTCGAGGAAGTGTACGAGAATCGACTTGTAGCGATTCTTCTCGATCATCTTCGTCAAGGTCGAAGCGGAGCCAGTAACTACATCCACGTTCTGGAACTCGTGGTAGCTCACCGTCTCGTTTGGTCGTAGACGGAATACGTCCACGTCGATGCCGCGTTCCTGATAGGCCGTGACCCGGGTGTGCACAAACTTGTTGCGGTACAGGTCGGAGTAGGCCGGATAGTGGTTAGTCAGCAGCAAGTGTTCGCCGCGGCCCATCATTTCCGATGGCTGCAGATTGCGATGGCCAAGGACCAGCACCTTCAGATCAGCACTGCCGGCAGCGTAAGCGCGCAGGCCGAAGCGTATGTAAGCAGCTTCCGGTGGGATATCGGCAGTCTGATTACGGTTGGCGTATTGCATTACGTGGCTAATGCGCTGCTTGTCTGCATCCAGGAACAGCACCACCAGTTGCAGGTTCAGGCCAGGAGTGCAGTCCACGAACAACTTGAGACGGCCATCTTCGCAGCCCAACTCATCCACACGCACTTCCTGCTGGGCATAGATGTACTCATGCTTACCGTCGCTCAGCTTGGAATGCACGCGCCACGTATCACCATCAACCACCAGGTCAACGAATTTGTTGCGAATGACGCCAAACATTTCTGCCAAGCCGCGACCGGTGATTTCCGGTGCGTCGTGGCTGACCTGTAGCGGGGCAATGGACTGTGCGCGGGCTTGCAACTGGTCGATGGTCATGCCCAGGTTCAGCTCAAGGTCGTTGACCTCGGTGCTGATGCGTTCTTGCTGCACTGCGCCGTTCTCGCAGTAGTTGAACGGATCGATGGCCACGCCTTGTGCATGGGTGTACTGCAGTGACGATAGGCTCTTCAGCCAGCTGCGCAACGGCTGTGCGGCAACGATTTCGGTTGCAACCAGCGAGCGGCGAGCGCTCAGATTTTGGATTGGACGGTAGGCCTGTTCGTTGGACTGCAGTTCGGCGTGCTGGCCTTTGCAGGTGAAGTGTGCTGCTTTGCCTATCACCTGCGCATTGCTATAGCGGGTTGCCAGCGCCAGGTCGAGCAGGTAGTTCGGACCGTAGTAGTCGCCTGCCACGAAAGCTGCGACCCAAGGGGTATTGCCAACCAACTCGCCCAGCGAGCTCTTCTTCAGTTGAGCCGGCTTGAGCACCAGGATGCGTGGGTCATCGCTTACGATGCTGCTCTGGTAGGCATCACTGATGATGACCATGCGGACTTGGGGATAAGTCTGGCGGTCCAGATGAGCACGCAGCATGTCGAACTGCTGGCGGTCCTGTGCCTCGCCGATGACCACAATCTCCGGCAGGCGTTGGGCCTTCGCGGTACCGGTCACCTTGCTCATTACGTATTCCAGGCGCTGGGTATAGGTATGCTCTTGCATCACTTTACGCAGGGCAGCCAGGCGCAGCTTGTCGCTATTAAGCGGATCCTCGGCCAGCAATTGCAGGCGACGTAGCATCTCTTCGCCATTGTCGGTGGTCACCACCAGGTCCCCGAACAGCAGACGCACACCGCGCGAGAAGTTGCTGACGGTTAGGGTGTTGCAGCCAAGCAATTCGAACACGCGACGGGCAAACATCGATTGCGATTGCTTGATCGAGTTCAGGTTGATCGCGTAGCGGTAGCCCTTGTACGCCGTGTCGATTTTCTCGAAGGGCAGGGTGCCGACGATGTACGGCTGGTACTCCTCTGGGAACTGGTAGTTGACGTCGTTCTTGCCGAAGTTGCGGTCGAAGATTTCCAGCGGGCGGAACTTCGGCAATTCACAGACGAAGTTGCCCAGGTCACGGGTACGCTCCGGGTAACGGGCGTAGTACGCACCAGCGAAGCAGAATGCGTCTTTGCGCTCATACAGCTCGATAGGATTGTGCAGCGCTGGCTGGCAAGCGAATGGCAGTAGGTAGACACGATCGTGACCGAGTGCACCTTTGTAGCGGTGAATGCAGTCGATGTCGGTGGTGAACACGTGGTCGAACTGCTTGGCAGTGGTCAGGAAGGTCTCGAAGTGAACCGGGTCTTCCTTGTTCCAGAACACGGTCGGTACCTTGTTCTGACGACACCAGGCCAGAATGTCCTGCAGCTCTTGCCCGTTGTGGCCAACCTTGCTGCCCCATAGGTCATCCTTGCCGCGCCAGGCTGATTCAATGAACAGCAGCTCCGGGCCAAAGCCTTCGATCTCGGCTTTCCAGTTCGCAGGCGTCAGCGGCATCAGGTCGCATTCGTAGCGATAGGAACCGAAGGTGAACTCGTCCATCACGCAGGCCACTTTGAGGCGGCTGACGGGCTGATCGACCTGACGCAGCAACGTAGTGCGGGCCTGCTCGCTGGTCGCCAGGGTGGCCGGTAGCTTGAGGTAGTTTTCATCCTGCACAGGTGCAGGTGGAAGCAGTGCCTTGAGCGGTTCATTGGCGAGCAACTTTTGCTCGTTCTGCTGGCGTTGCTGGCTTGCCTTACGGTACAGACGGAGCAGGCGAACTGGCAGCTTGACCAAGCCGCCCAGCGAGGTGGCGCTATTTTTGATTTGATAGCCGAGCTGATAGGTCATGCTTGCGCGGGTTTTCACCAGGCGCTGCTCCGCCAGGTGGCGCTGAGTGTTGGCGCGCCCCAGGTTTTCATTAAGCTCGTCGATCTTGCGTTGCTGTGCGGCACTGCGTTCCAGCAGTTGATTGAGGCTGGCCTTCAATTGTGGGATCTGTTCGCCAGTCACAGTGCGGTACTTCATGTTTGCCGCGCCGAGGCCCGCTTTGGAAGAGTTAAGTTCAGCTTCCAGTTGCTGGCGCAGGCCTTGCCATTGCTCGTTGGTAGCTGCAAGGCTGGCTTCAGCTGCCTGACGGCTGCTGCTTTCAAGCATCAGCTGTTCTTCCAGCATGTCTTTGGCCTGACTCAGCGACTTTATGGTCTCTGTCAGCGCTGCCCGAGCTTCCTCAGAATCATTATTTGCAAGCACCAAACGCTCTAGCTGATCTTCCAGCTGTGCGCGTTGCTCAACCAAGGCATTGATGGAGTTTGCCTGAGCAGCATGCTCGCGCTGGGTTTGTGCTTGGACGTCGTTCATGATCTGCAACTGAACTTCCAGTTCAGCCTGACGGCCTTGCAATGTATTGACTGTTTCCGCTTGAGAGGCATTCGCCACTTGGCTTTGAACCTGCAACTCGCTCATGGCCTGCCGCTGGTTTGACAGCTCTGCTTCCAGTTCCGCTTGACGTGCTTTTAAAAGGGCGATGGTTTCTGCCTGAGCAGCGTCGGCCCGTTGTGTTTGGGCCTGCAATTCCTTCATATACTCCAACTCGCTTTCAAGTTCGGCTTCCAGTTCCGCTTGGCGCATGCGCAGCGTAGTGATCGTGTTGTCTTTCTCTGCAATCTCCTGATTGCTTTGCGATTGCAGGCGGGTCATCGCATCAATCTGGTTTTGCAGCTCGGTGTCCATTGCCGACAATTGTCCGCGCAACAGTGCGATCTCTTCGATGTGGGCCGTGTTGGCTTGGTCGGCTAGATCTTGCAGTTCTGCAGCTTCAAGTAGTCGACGCTCAAGTTCCGCTCGAAGCGATTGAAGCGAAGCAATGGCTTCGTTATGGCTTGTTGCGGACTGTTCGGCTTCGGCCTGAAGCTCGCTCATCGCGTGCAGTTGGGCTTCGAGGTCTGCTTGCAGTTCTGCTTGGTGGGCCTGCAACTCAGAAATCGTGTCAGCCTGATGAGTATTGGCCTGTAGTGTCTCGACTTGGAGTTCAGCTGACTTCTGCAGTTGTAGCTCTAACTCCGCTTGCTGCGATTCGAGCTCTGCTTTAACTGCCGCCTGATGAGCGCGCAACGCGGTAATTGCATCTATATGCTCTGCATTTTTCTGCTGCTCATCACCCAGTAGTTCAGCTGCCTTTTGCTGCGCTTTCTCATGTTCGGCAACCAATGCAGCCTGGTACGCACGCAAGTCGTTAATGGTGGCGACATGACCACCGTTGACTTCCTCTACTTGGCTCAGCTGTTCGTTTGTATCTCTGAGCTGGCTTGCCAGCGCATCATGATCTGCCTGCAATTCCAAGAGCTTTGCGCTCTTCAGTGTTGCACGCTCCTCAGCGGATGTTCGCTGCTGGACGGTTGCTTGCAGCTGTTCCTCAATCGAACGTTGCAACTGTTGCAGGGACTCCAGGGCTTCTTCCTGCTGGCTTACAGTCTCGCCAAGCTGGTTGATGTGTATACGTTGGGCGTCTGCGTTATGAAGCGCTTCTTGTAGTTGTGCCTGTGTCGTTTGCAGCTGCTCTCCCTGCAGCCGTTGCTTGTCTGTGGCGTCGCGAACTTCGTCAGTTGCCTCTGTCAATTGCTTCTGCGCTTCGGCGTACTGACTTTGCAGCACGTCGAATCGCTGTTCCGCGTCTGCAAGGTTTTGTACACGCGCCTCTTCAAGTGCCGCGAACTGTTGTTCCAGAAGACCATATTGTTCAGCTGCACTGAGGCACTTCTGGCTGGCATCGCTCAACTGAGACTTGAGTGTATCGAGCTCTGCACTTAGCTCCTGCACATTGCGGACGCTGGATTCCAGTGCTTCCCGGCTTGATTGCTCCAGTGCAGCGATATCGGATTCGCGCTCCTTGAGTTGACGCGAAAGGGCCTCGGCCTTCTGGGCTTCGGGCTTCAGCAACGCGAGTTGTTCTGTTGCTACACGGTATTTCTTGTTGGCCTCTTCCAGACGCTGCCTGATCTCTTCAAGCTCCTGAACACGCTGTGCCTTGGCTTCGAGAATTTCACGGTTCGACTTCTGAAGGTTCGCAATATCCGCATCACGTGTCTGCAGTTGCTTGGACAGCGCTTCAGCCTTTTGCGCCTCGGGCCTGAGCTGGGCAATTTGCTCGGTAGCACTGCGATACTTCTTGTTCGCGTCCGCCAGCCGGGTGCCAATTGAGCCCAGGCTCTCGCGCAACGTACGCTCAATCGACTCAAACGCTTTCTCGAGCTCTCGCACGCGCTCGACTGTCAGTGAGTCGATAGTCCCCGGCTTATGCGTTTCACTCTTGACGGCAACAATGCCCAACCACTTGCCAAGCATCTTAACTTCGATGATCTGCAAGTGCTCGGCCAGCAGCCGGAACGGTTCCAACAGGTAGAACGTGTGCTTGTGGTCAATGAAATCATTGACCCCGAACGGTACGGTGATCACCAGCCGCCCACCCTGCTTGAGCAGTTCGTAGGCCTTTTCCACGAACAGCTCCGGGCGCACCAGGTGTTCGAGCACTTCGCTGATGACCACGGTGTCCGGCTCAACCTCGAGCGTATCCAGCGCGAGGAAGTCTGAATTGATGTACGTGACGTTTTGCTGGATGTGTGCCGGTTCGGCAGACAGGTAACCCTTGGCCTCTTCGATGGCCTGCGGGCTGGTGTCCACGCCAGTGACCTGGCAACCCTCACGTGCCAGCAGCAGGGGCACGATACCCTGCGAACAGCCGACATCCAGGATCCGACGCCCTTTGACCTGGGCGCAGATCCAGTGGATGCGGGCCTGCGTTTCGCGCATGAACTGATCACCCAGCTTGCCGTAATAGGCTTCCATCACGCGGTCATGAATATCGGCCAAAGGTGAAGGCAGCTCTGTGTTCACGGTAGGTTTCTCAAGCGTGGGGTTGTTCATGCGGTTTGGTCCATCAGCCCTGGGTTACGCCAGCAGCGTCGATCACGAAGGCGGCGTCGCGCACGCTGAAGGTTTCGCGGAACTCGCGGTGCTTCACCAGCAGTACGTGGATATCGGCGCTATCCTGGGCGTACACGAAATCAACATGCTCGTGGCGCGACAGGCGCTGCGGCAGGGCTTCGATGTTCGGCTCGACCAGTTGCAGGGTGGCTTCCAGCTCGTTGCCCAGGCGTTCGGCAATGCTCAGAGCCGGGCTTTCGCGCAGGTCGTCGATGTCGGCCTTGAAGGCCAGGCCGTAGCAGGCGATTTTCACTTGCTGGGCCGACTTGCCTGGGTTCTTGATCAGGAAGTTGGCGAGGGCCATCTTCACCTTGTCGATCACCCACTCAGGCTTGCTGTCGTTGACTACGCGGGCGGTGCGGATCAGGCGAGCCTGCTCAGGGGTCTGGCTGACGATGAACCATGGGTCCACGGCGATGCAGTGGCCGCCAACACCTGGGCCAGGCTGCAGAATGTTCACGCGTGGGTGGTGGTTGGCCAGGCGAATCAGCTCCCACACGTCGATGTTCAGCTTGTCGCAGATGATCGACAGTTCGTTGGCGAACGCAATGTTCACGTCACGGAAGCTGTTTTCGGTCAGCTTGCACATTTCGGCAGTGCGGGCGTTGGTGATGATGCACTCGCCTTCGACGAAGGTGCGATACAGGCGTACGGCAGCTTCCGAGCACTTCTTGGTCATGCCGCCGATGATGCGGTCGTTTTCTACCAATTCGCGCAGCACGTGGCCTGGCAGTACGCGCTCAGGGCAGTGGACGATGCGGATGTCGGAGGCTTCGCCGTGGGTTTGCGGGAAGCTCAGGTCCGGGCGAGCCTGGGCCAGCCAGTAGGCCATCTGCTCGGTGGCACCGACTGGGGAGGTGGATTCGAGGATCACCAGGTCACCCTTTTTCAGCACAGGCGCGATGGCCTTGCTGGCGGACTCGATGTAGCTCAGGTCCGGCTGGTGATCGTCCATGAACGGGGTCGGTACGGCGATCAGGAAGGCGTCGGCCGCTTCCGGTACGGTGGAGGCGCGCAGGTAGCCTTCGGTTACCGCCGCGTGTACCACCATGTCCAGCTCGGGCTCGACGATGTGGATTTCACCACGGTTGATGGTATCGACCGCGTGCTGGTTAACATCGATGCCGATGACATGCTTCTTGCGGGCGGCGAAAACAGCGGCGGTTGGCAGGCCGATATAGCCCAGACCTACGACGGAAATCTTGTTGAAGCTCATGCTACGTCCTTGGAGTTGGAGAATGCGGAGAGTGCGTCGAGGATTCGCGCGCACGCTTTTCCATCGCCGTAGGGGTTATGGGCAACGCTCATCTCGCGGTAGGTCGCATCGTCGATGAGCAGTTTCGCCAGGTTTTCGGTAATCGATTCCACGTCGGTGCCTACCAGCTTGACCGTGCCGGCGGCCACGGCTTCCGGGCGCTCGGTGGTGTCACGCATGACCAGTACCGGCTTGCCCAGGGCTGGGGCTTCTTCCTGGATGCCACCGGAGTCGGTGAGGATCAGGTACGAGCGGGTCATCAGGTACACGAACGGCAGGTAGTCCAGCGGCTCGATCAGGTGGATGTTGGTGACGTCGGCCAGCAGGCGGTTCACCGGTTCGCGCACGTTCGGGTTGAGGTGCACGGGGTACACGATTTCCACGTCAGGGAATTGACGTGCAGTTTGCACCAGCGCCTGGCAGATGCGTTCGAAGCCGCCACCGAAGTTCTCGCGGCGGTGGCCAGTCACCAGCACCATGCGGCGCTTAGGGTTCAGGAAGCTGAACTGGGCTTCGAACTGGTTTTTCAGTGCTGGGCTTTCCAGCTTGCGAACGACTTCCAGCAGTGCATCGATCACTGTGTTGCCGGTGGTGTAGATGGTCGCGGCATCGGTGCCTTCACGCAGCAGGTTGTCCTGCGAGGTGGAGGTGGGCGCGAAATGCAGCGCGGCCAAGGCACCGGTCAGGCGGCGATTGCCTTCTTCCGGCCATGGCGAATACAGGTTGCCGGTGCGCAGGCCCGCTTCCACGTGGGCGATCGGAATCTGCTGGTAGTAAGCGGCCAGGCTGGTGGCCAGGGTTGTAGCGGTGTCGCCGTGCACCAGCACCACATCGGGCTTGAACTCGGCCAGCACAGGTTTCAGACCCTGCAGGATGGCAGTGGTCACGTCGGTCAGGTCCTGGCCGGGCTTCATGATGTTCAAGTCGTAGTCGGGCTTGATCTCGAACAGCTCCAGTACCTGGTCAAGCATCTGGCGGTGTTGGCCGGTGACGCAGACGCGCGACTCGAAACGGTCGTCCTGGGCAAGGTTGAGGGCCAGCGGTGCCATTTTGATGGCTTCTGGGCGGGTGCCAAATACGATGAGGGTCTTGAGGGACACGGCGACGGTCTTCTGTGTGTGAGTAAAGGCGGATGGAACAGGTGCTACGGGCAAGGATCTGGGGTGTTGCTCAGGTCGGCCGGGGGTGGCCTGCTGACGCCGCACGATGGAAATCGGGCAAGGTCAGTGGGGGAGGTGAAAAAAAATTCATTCTGCTCGGATCCTTCAAGCGAAGCGGCTGTCCTAAGTCCGCAAATTTATCATTTCGTCATCATTATGACATCCCGTCTGGCACGTTTTTTTCCATTGTGTGTAGGAAAATACTGACAAGCATCGATAAATTGGATCCTATTTTTGTTGGAATAATCAATAAAAACGATTGTTTGATGTTATTCAGACATCATGCCAACAAAGTCAATATCACTAACGTATACGACGAACGGGCGGGGCCTTGTCCGGCAAGGCTTGTAGGAAAAGCAACGGCGTTTGGTCTGAATGAAGCCGAGGTTAAACGGGAATTTACCTGGCGGCGTTTTGCCATTGCCTCTTTTTCATGAAGTTAACTTGAAACATGGCGTAACGCCATCATTTTTGGATGGCCGAAGTTGGTTTTTTCAATGTCTGATCCCGTAACGATTAAACGGGCCTAGTTGTTGTTCGCAAAATGGCAGGGCCGCTAGGGTTAGTTGCGCAGCCGAAGGAAAGCGGCTGCTGAAAATCGACCAACCCAAGGAGTGTTCTTCCATGCGTAACAACGTTCTGTCGTACCTGCTGCTGCCACTGTTCGCCAGCCTGTCGTTCTCCCTTAGCGCAGCACCGGCCAGCGCCCCGTCGGCGCCCGAAGCGGTACCCGTGGTGGCTCAGGCGCAGGCCCAGCAAGCGCCTCGGCTGGACCTGAACAAGGCCGATGCGCTGACTTTGCAGAAGGAGTTGAACGGGATAGGAAAGGCCAAGGCCGAAGCCATCGTGGCCTACCGCGAGGCCCATGGGCCGTTTGCTTCGGTGGATGAACTGCTGGAGATCAAGGGGATAGGCAATGCCCTGCTGGAGCGGAATCGTGACAAGGTGATGGTGGAGTAAGGGACGGGCAGGCAGCCAGCTGGCTTGGGGCTGCTAATTGCTTTTTTGGGGCTGGTTTGCAGCCCATCGCGGCGCGAGGCCGCGCCCACAAGAGAGATGCAATCGCTTGTGGGTGCGGCTTTGTTTGGAAAAGGGGGGGCGTTTATAAAAATAAAAAACGAGACAATACAATAGGTTAATTAAGTGTTTTGCCGAGCGTCAAAAAGTTGCCTGAAGCCACGGCGTCTCAAACCCATTGTTTAACCCTTTTAACGGTCCTGCGCGTCCTTGGCATCTGCCTCGGCATTGCGCTCATGCACCTTGCGCAGTTGGTCTTCGGTCAGTGGCAATTTTTTTGCCGTGTCGCGCAGCATCATCAACCCACCGACGATGGAGCCGAGGGCTATGATGAGGATCAGCCAGGCATACCAGGGCATTGTCGTTCTCCTATAGCGGCTAGTGGGCAGCGCTTGTACGAATTTTGAGCATTTGCCCGTTCCATTGGTTCAATTATAGAAGCCAGCCACTGCCGGGCCAATTCCGTGACCCGCGGGCCCCAAAGCTTGCGTCACTTCGTTTACAATGCGCGCCGTTTTCGACTTGCCAAGAGACCCTGCCATGTCCGCCTGCCAGACGCCCCTGATCGTCGCCCTGGATTTCCCTACCCGTGAGGCCGCCCTGAAGCTGGCTGACCAGCTTGACCCTGCGCTGTGCCGGGTAAAGGTTGGCAAGGAGCTGTTTACCAGCAGCGCTTCGGGCATTGTCGAAACCCTGTGCGACAAGGGCTTCGAAGTGTTCCTCGACCTGAAGTTCCACGACATCCCCAACACCACCGCCATGGCGGTAAAGGCCGCCGCCGAGATGGGTGTGTGGATGGTCAACGTGCATTGCTCCGGTGGCCTGCGCATGATGGCTGCCTGCCGCGAAGAGCTGGCCAAGCGCAGCGGCCCGCAGCCGTTGCTGATTGGCGTGACCGTGCTGACCAGCATGGAACGCGAAGACCTGGCTGGCATTGGCCTGGATGTCGACCCGCAGGAGCAGGTGCTGCGCCTGGCGGCACTGGCGCAAAAGGCCGGCATGGACGGTTTGGTGTGCTCGGCGCTTGAGGCCCCCGCGCTGAAGGCGGCGCACCCGTCGCTGCAACTGGTGACCCCGGGCATTCGCCCGGCGGGTAGCGCGCAGGATGACCAGCGCCGTATCCTCACTCCGCGCCAGGCACTGGATGCGGGTTCGGATTACCTGGTGATCGGCCGGCCGATCAGCCAGGCAGCCGACCCAGCGCAAGCGCTGGCGGCAGTGGTGGCGGAGATTCGCGCGTAAGTAGCCTGCGATTGTGGAAGAAGGCCAGCACGAGCGTGCTGGCCTTTTTTGTTTCTGCAGGCTGTGTGTGCAGGTTTTTCACCCATCTTCGGTAGCTGGAATCAGATCACTGCGCGCACCGGCTTGAACAGCCTGAGCAAGTAGATCGGTACCAAAGTCAGCACGAAAACAGCCACTGCCAGCAACGGTATCAACCACGCCAGCGAATGCCCCTCGATCAGCGGGCCATAGAAGATGCTGGCCCTGTTCATGATGAACACGTGCAAGCAGTACAGCCCCAACGTACAACCCGACAGCTCGGCCAGCAGCTTACTGTGCTGTACAAGGTGCCCGCCCAGCGCAAGCAGCAGGCGAAAGGCGCAGATGGCGGCCAGCACCACCAACGGAGATACGTAGGAATAGAAAACCTGGTTGGGCTCGCCGTGCTGCATGGACACGGCATGCGTGGCGGCGGCGGTCAGGGCGCCGCTGGTGGCGAAGCCGGCAAGGTTTACCCAGGCGTTGCCCGGGCCGTGCAGCCGAATTTGTTCGTAAACATAGGCGCCCAGGAATGCATAGCCGGCAAACCCCATGAACGTAAACAGCTCATAGGTATGGACCACGTTGGCCAATGTAGGGTTGAACTGTGCGGCGGTGGGCAGCAGGCAACTGATCACTAGCCACAGGCCCAGGAACACTCGCTTCTCCTGTGCCCCGCAATGCTGGTAGACCTTGGCCATGTAGGGCATGAACAAATAAATGCCGATGATCGCGTACAGGTACCAGAGGTGGTAGTAGACAGGGCCGTGGAGCATGGCCACTGCCGCTTGCCACAAGCTGCCGTGCCCGGTGCCCAGGGTCGTGCGCCACAGCGCATAGAACACCGACCAGAACAGCAGCGGCGGCAGTATGCGCACAAAGCGCTTCTGGTAGAACGTGATTGCACCCTCTGTTCGGTTCAACAGCAGGGCGCCAGACAGCATCAGGAACAGGGGGACGCAAGACCTGACCAAGGAGTTGTAGATGTTGGAGGACATCCAGTTGTCATCCCGTTGCAGTGCCCCGGCTGATGCGATGTGAAGGATTATCACCATGAAGCAGGCGGCGATCCTGCAAAGGTCGAGTCCGGCATTCAAGCGTTGCTGCATTGGTTGCCCACCTTGTCGCTACCTTGCGCAATGGGTTCTTGTAGATGCCTGAATGTACGGTGGAAGGGGGAAACTGCAAGCGGTGAAAGTGCCACAACACGTGCTGAGGCCCGACTTCAATGGGGCGCCGCTCCTAAAGGAGGGGCGGCGCAGGCTTTTGAGGGTTAGACCTTCAGCACCAACTTGCCAAAGTTCTCCCCACTGAACAGCTTCAGCAACGTCTCGGGGAAGGTCTCCAACCCCTCCACCACATCTTCCTTGCTCTTCACCTGCCCACTGGCCAGCCACCCGGCAATCTCCAGCGCGGCCTTGCCGTAGTCCTTGCTGTAGTCCATCACCACAAACCCTTCCATACGCGCACGGTTCACCAGTAGCGCCAGGTAGTTGGCTGGCCCCTTCACCGCTTCCTTGTTGTTGTACTGGCTGATCGCGCCGCAAATCACGATGCGGGCCTTGAAGTTGATGCGCGTCAGCACGGCATCGAGGATCTCGCCGCCGACGTTGTCGAAGTACACGTCCACGCCTTTGGGGCATTCGCGCTTCAGGCCAGCCAGTACGTCTTCGGCTTTGTAGTCGATCACCCCGTCAAAGCCCAGCTCGTCCAGCAGGTACCGGCACTTCTCGGCGCCGCCGGCAATGCCGACCACGCGGCACCCTTTGACCTTGGCAATTTGCCCGACAATGCTGCCCACCGCACCGGCCGCGCCGGAGATGACCACGGTATCGCCGGCCTTGGGCTGGCCAACATCCAGCAGGGCGAAGTAGGCCGTCATGCCGGTCATGCCCAGCGCCGACAGGTAGCGGGGCAGGGGGGCCAGGTTGGGGTCGATCTTGTGCAGGCCCTGGGGCTCGCCGGTGAAATAGTCCTGCACCCCAAGCGCGCCGCTGACGTGGTCGCCTGGTTTGAATGCCGAGTGGTTGGAGGCGACCACTTCGCCCACACCCAGCGCACGCATTACCTGGCCCAGGGCCACGGGCGGGATGTAGGACTTGCCTTCGTTCATCCAGCCGCGCATGGCGGGGTCCAGCGACAGGTACAGGTTACGCACCAGCACCTGGCCTTCGCCGGGTTGTTCGACGGGCACGGTCTCGAAGCTGAAGTCGTCACGGCGCACGGCGCCGACCGGGCGTTTGGCAAGCAGGAAGCGGCGGTTGGTCTGGGTCATGGCGGGTCCTTGTGGGCAGTGGAGTGAGTGAGGTGTTCAATCTACCTTGTTGATTTAGGCAGGTCGTTAACATCACTGACAGGCATGGTAGCCCAACCGTTGGTGTGATGATGCTGCCCGGCCGAGCGGTGGCTGGCTATGCTCTGAACCCCACCTAACCCCCCACAGGAGCACGCGATGAGCATGACCTTTTCTGGCCAGGTAGCCCTGGTGACTGGCGCTGCCGCCGGTATTGGCCGGGCAACCGCCCTGGCTTTCGCCCGCGAGGGCCTGAAGGTGGTGGTGGCCGACCTTGACCCGGTCGGCGGCGAAGCCACTGTGGCGCTGATCCACGCGGCGGGTGGCGAAGCGCTGTTCATTGCCTGCGACGTTACCCGCGACACCGAGGTGCGCCAGCTGCACGAGCGCCTGATCGCCACCTGCGGTCGGCTGGACTATGCCTACAACAACGCTGGGGTCGAGATCGAGCAACACCGTCTGGCGGAAGGCAGCGAGGCAGAGTTCGATGCCATCATGGGTGTGAACGTGAAGGGCGTGTGGTTGTGCATGAAGTACCAGCTGCCTTTGCTGCTGGCCCAGGGCGGTGGGGTCATCGTCAACACGGCCTCGGTGGCGGGGCTGGGGGCGGCGCCGAAGATGAGCATCTACAGCGCCAGCAAGCATGCGGTGATTGGCCTGACCAAGTCGGCGGCCATCGAGTACGCCAAGAAGGGCGTCCGCGTGAACGCTGTGTGCCCGGCGGTGATCGACACCGACATGTTCCGCCGTGCCTACGAGGCCGACCCGCGCAAGGCCGAGTTCGCCGCCGCCATGCACCCGGTGGGGCGCATTGGCAAGGTTGAGGAAATCGCCAGCGCGGTGCTGTACCTGTGTAGCGACGGTGCGGCGTTTACCACCGGGCATTGCCTGACGGTCGATGGTGGGGCTACGGCGATCTGAGCCAGGCACTCCTCCCGCACGCAGGGGCGACCTCGGCCAAGCTGATAACGACACGCACATAGCTATTTGACACTATTCTGACGCCAGGCCCTTGTTCACAGGCTGGCAACGTTGCCACCCTTGGCCTTCGGATAACCTCGCAAGCAGAAGGGGAGTCGGCGATGGGCGCGAGCAAGCACGGTGTGCTGGCCAACCTGGGCATGGCCCGCAAACTCGGCCTGGGCTTTGCCCTGGTGCTGCTGTTGACACTGGCGGTGGCAGCCATCGGCGTCGCTGCGTTGCACAGCGTCGGCCAGCGTTTCGACAGCTTGCGCCAGCTGGCCCAGTTCAATACCGACCTGTTGCGCTTGCGCCAGCACGAGCAGGCGTTTGCCCTGCGCTCCGACATGCAGCAGGCCGAGGCCTTGCGCAGCGGCCTGCAGGGCCTGGCCGAGCGCGCCCGGGGCCTGCCGGCACTGGCGGCGGCGCAAACCGATCTTGCCGCCTATGGCCAGGCATTCGAGGCCTTTGTCGAGGCGGTGCAGGCCAAGGAGCTGGCGCTGGACATGGCCAGTTGGTCGGTGTCCAGCGTGGCCAACAACCTCGATGTGCTGCAGGCCGGCCTGGCCGATGACGGTGTGTACACGCTCAAGCAGTCCCAGGGCCAGCAGGGTGGTGAGTTCCTTGAGCAAGCTGCGCAAGTGGCACAGGTGTCGCGGCTGATGCTGCAGGCCATGGACGAAGCGCGGGTGCGCCTGGAAAAAAGCCGTAAGGGCGAAGAGGGTTTGAGCCAGGAGCGAATTGCCCAGACGGTGGAGGCCGCCAGCCTGGTCAGCCAACTACAGGGTGCGGTTGGCGATGCCGGTTACCAGAGTGTGCTTGGCGAAGTGGCCGGGCACATTGGCAGCTTCTCGGAAAAACTCAACGAATACACCGACCAGTTGGCCCGCGAGCAGGGGCTAAAGGCGCAGTTGCAAACCAGTGCCGAGCAAGTGACCGGGCAAGTCGACCAGGCCTATCTGGGGCAGGAGCAGGCTCTGCAGGGCGAGCTGCAGCGTAATGCCGTTGCCATCGGCCTGGCCACGGTGCTGGCCTTGATCGTCGGTGTATTGGCGGCCTGGATGATTACCCGTGCGGTCGTCGGCCCTCTCCAGCATGTCATCGCCCGCGCCCAGCGTATCGCTGCGGGTGAGCTGGGCTTGGACGCCCAGGCGCCGCGCCGGGACGAGGTGGGGCAACTGATGCAGGCCATGCAGCAGATGGCGGCGGGGCTTTCGGGTATTGTCAGCGGCCTGCAGCAGGGCATCGAACAATTGGCTGGCAACGCCCAGGCGTTGTCGGCGGTGACCGAGCAGACCAATCGCGAGGTGGGCAGCCAGAAGGAAGAAACCGAGCAGGTCGCCACCGCCATGCAGCAGATGACCGCCACCGTGCACGATGTGGCACGCAATGCCGAAGAGGCGGCGCAAGCGGCCCAGGCAGCGGACGAGAAAGTCGACACCGGCCAGCAGGTGGTGCGCCAGAGCATGCAGCGCATCGAGCAGTTGGCGGCGGCGGCGGAAACAGCCAGCGCTGGCATCGACAGCCTCAGTGCCGAAATTCACACCATCGGCGACGTGCTGGAAGTGATCAAGAGCGTGGCCGAGCAAACCAACCTGTTGGCGCTCAATGCCGCCATCGAGGCAGCTCGCGCCGGTGAGCAAGGGCGTGGTTTTGCCGTGGTGGCCGATGAGGTGCGCGCGTTGGCGCGGCGTACCCGGCAATCCACCGAGCAGATCGAGACACTGGTCGCCAGCCTGCGCGGTAATGCCCAGCAATCGGTGGCGCAGATCCGTGGCAGTGCCGAGCTGGTGCGCCTGGCGGTGGCCGATGCGCTGCAGACGGAAAGTGCGCTGGGCAGCATTGCCGCGGCGGTGTCATTGATTCAGCAGATGAACCAGCAGATCGCCGCGGCGGCCGAGCAGCAGAGCTCGGTGGCGGAGGAGATAAGCCGTAGCGTCACGCAGATTCGCGGTAGTGCGGATCAGGCGGCGTTGGCGATGCGGGACAATGCCCGGTCGAGTGTGGAGCTGGCGCAGTTGGGGGCTGATTTGAAAGGGATGGTGGGGCATTTCAGGCTTTAGGTGCCAGGTGCCAGGTGCCAGGTTCAAAGTGCTTTGTGGGTTTTGAGATCGAGCGCCGCGCGGGCGGCGCTCGATCTCAACCCCAGCGCCTCTCTACCGTCATCCCCTGCGCGGATTCAGGATCATCAAGGTCAGCACCCCCGCCACAATCCCCCAGAACGCCGAGCCTATCGAGAACAGGGTCAACCCCGAAGCCGTGACCATGAAGGTAATCACCGCCGCCTCACGCTCGCGCGCCTCGCTCATGGCCACGGTCAGCCCGTTCATGATCGAACCAAACAGCGCCAGTGCGGCAATCGACAGCACCAGCTCCTTAGGCAATGCCGCAAACAATGCCGCCAAGGTCGCCCCGAACACCCCGGCAATGCCGTAGAAAATCCCGCACCACACCGCCGCGGTGTAGCGTTTGCTCGGGTCTTCATGGGCATGCGGCCCGGTGCAGATCGCTGCGCTGATCGCCGCCAGGTTGACCCCATGCGAGCCGAATGGCGCCAGCAGCAGCGAGGCAAAGCCGGTGGCCGAAATCAGCGGCGAGGCGGGCACCTGGTAGCCGTCGGCACGCAGCACGGCCACGCCGGGCATGTTCTGCGAGGTCATGGCCACTACGAACAGTGGAATGCCGATACTGATGGTTGCCGCCAGCGAGAAGCTGGGTGTGGTCCATACTGGTTTGGCCACTTCCAAGTGGAAGCCGCTGAAGTCCAGCAGGCCCAGCGCGCCGGACAATGCCGTGCCCACCAACAGCGCGGCCAGTACGCAGTAGCGTGGCGACAGGCGCTTGACCAGCAGGTAGCTGAAGAACATGCCCAGCACCAGCAACGTGCGGTGCTGGGCGGCGACGAAGATTTCGCTGCCGATCTTGAACAGGATGCCCGCCAGCAGTGCCGAGGCCAGCGAGGCCGGAATGCGTTTGACCAGGCGCTCGAAGCTGCCGGTCAGGCCACAGATGAGGACCAGTACGGCACAGGTGATATAGGCGCCAATGGCTTCGCCATAGCTGACCCCGCCCAGGCTGGTGATCAGCAAGGCAGCGCCCGGGGTGGACCAGGCCACGGTGACGGGGGTGCGATAGCGCAGCGATAGGCCGATGCTGCACACCGCCATGCCGATGGACAGCGCCCAGATCCATGACGAAATCTGCGCAGTGGTCAGCCCGGCCGCCTGGCCGGCCTGGAACATCAGTACCAGCGAACTGGTGTAGCCGGTGAGCATGGCAATGAAGCCTGCAACCACAGCCGACGGAGAGGTGTCTGCCAGGGGCCGCAGGCGTGCGGAGGTGGCATCGGTCATGAACAAAATCCTTGTAAAGGTGTAAGCAGTTTTTTCAGACTACAGCGCGCAAGGTTGATCCTTGCCATACAGCGGCCATTGCATTTAGCCGTACAGTCACCAACTATTGGGCGCAATTGCAAAACTGCTTGGCAGTGGAGGGGCGATGTACAAGGTCTATGGCGACTACCAGTCGGGCAACTGCTACAAGGTCAAGCTGATGTTGAGCTTGCTGGGTCGGCCGTATGAATGGCACCCGGTGGACATCCTCAAGGGCGAGACCGAAACGCCCGAGTTTTTGGCGATGAACCCCAACGGCAAGGTGCCGGTACTGGAGCTGGAGGACGGCAGCTACCTGTGGGAGTCCAACGCCATTCTCAACTTCCTGGCCGATGGCAGCGAGTTCCTGCCCAGCGAGCCGCGCCTGCGCACGCAGGTGTTGCAGTGGCAGTTCTTCGAGCAGTACAGCCATGAGCCGTACATCGCCGTGGCGCGGTTCATCCAGTTTTACCTGGGGCTGCCGGACGAGCGCCTGGAGGAGTACCGCAAGCTGCACAAGGGCGGCTACAAGGCGCTGAAGGTGATGGAGCGGCAGCTGCAGATGACGCCGTACCTGGTGGGTGAGCAATACTCGATTGCCGATGTGGCGTTGTATGCCTACACCCATGTGGCGCAGCAGGGCGGTTTCGACCTGGCCGATTACCCGGCGGTAAGGGCCTGGCTGGAGCGGGTCACCAGCCACCCACGGCATGTGCCGATGGTGGGATGATCTTCAGCTTGTATCGGCCTCTTCGCGGGTTTGCCCGCGAAGAGGCCGATACACGAAAGCTACGACCTGTCAGACCGAAGCAAACCGCTCATCCAGGTAGGCAATGATGGCCTTGGACTCGTACATCCAGGTCACCTTGCCGGCTTCTTCAATGCGCAGGCAAGGCACTTTCACCCGGCCGCCACCTTCCTGCAGGGCCTGGCGGTGCACCGGGTCGTTCTTGGCGTCGCGCAGCGCCACCGGTACGTTCAGGCGATGCAGGGTGCGGCGGGTCTTGACGCAGAACGGGCAGGCATGGAACTGGTACAGCGCCAGGCCCTTGGCCGCTTGCTCGACGCGGGCCTGGGCGGCGGCGTCACGCTTGCGCTTGGCCGGGCGGCTGATCCAGTCACCGAAGACGATAAGCTGGCCGAGGCCAACCCGCAGGGCTTTGACGATCATGGGCAACTCCTGAAATGCAAAAGCCGACCCGCAGGGGTCGGCTCGGGGTCAGCAGCCAATCACTTGATCAGGCTGAGGAACTCGCTGCGGGTGGCGGCGTTTTCGCGGAATTCACCCAGCATCACCGAGGTGATCATGGTCGAATTCTGCTTCTCGACACCGCGCATCATCATGCACATATGCTTGGCTTCGACCACGACGGCCACACCGGCGGCACCGGTAACCTGCTGCACGGCTTCGGCGATCTGGCGGCTGAGGTTTTCCTGGATCTGCAGGCGGCGGGCGTACATGTCGACGATGCGCGCCACCTTCGACAGGCCAAGGACCTTGCCCTTGGGCAGGTAGGCCACGTGTGCCTTGCCGATGAACGGCAGCATGTGGTGTTCGCACATCGAATACAGCTCGATGTCCCGGACCAGCACCATTTCGCTGTTATCAGAGCTGAACAGCGCGTTGTTGGTGACCTCTTCCAGTGTTTGCTCATAACCGCGGCAAAGGTACTTCATCGCCTTTGCAGCCCGCTTGGGCGTGTCGAGCAGGCCCTCACGGGAGACGTCCTCGCCAATCTGGCTGAGGATCTCGGTGTAGTTCTGTTCCAGGGACATGGATCTACCTGTGGGAAAAAATCGCAAAAACGAAGGGTACGGCGGTGAGGGCGGCGCTGCAAGCGCGGCGTTACTCGTCGCGGCCTTCGAGCATGGTTCGCTTGAGCATCACATACACCGCGCCAGTGCCGCCATGGCGGGCGCTGCAGGAGGCAAAACCGAGCACCTGCGGGTGC